>JBEINS010000123.1:0-3387 GCA_040377985.1 Candidatus Planktophila sp.
CGATCAGATTTCGCACCTTGGCATCCAGGGCGCTGTGCTGAACTATTAGTAGATGGCAAAGCTGTGGCACATGCCGGCGAACTTCATCCACGCGTTTGCTCTGAATTCGGTTTGCCCTCACGTTCATGCGCTCTCGTGATTAATCTTGACGCACTTCCTGCCAGCAACACGGTCAGAGCTGCGGTGATTGGTTCGATGCCAATTGCTGTTCAAGATGTGGCACTTGTCGTGTCTTCCGAAGTTTCGGCAGCAGCGCTTCAGCAATCTCTAGTTGACGGGGCAGGGGATCTGCTCGAATCGATCGTGCTTTTTGACCGCTACGACAAGATCGGCGATGGCAAGATTTCATTGGCCTTCACGCTTTCATTCCGAGCCCCAGATCGCACGCTTACGGGCGAGGAAATCACTGCCGCTAGAGAGGCGGCTGTGGCAAATGCCGCCAAGCTTTATGGGGCTACAGTTCGTTCCTAGAGTTGCATAATTATGCATAGTCCTGCATAATTATTCCTATGAAAACAGCAATCGTTGGCGCTAGTGGCTATGCCGGAACTGAGCTGCTTAGACTCCTGTTAGACCATCCAAATTTTGAGCCAACCGTGATTACTGCGCATTCAAATGCAGGCGAGCTGATTTCATCAGTGGCGCCACAGTTAGCAAAACTCGGGGAGCGCAGGTTTGAGGCCTTTGATCTAGCAAAAGTAAATGCTTGTGAATTAGTTTTCCTTGCTCTGCCACACGGTGAATCTGCAGCGCTGATCGCGCAACTTGATCCAAACCTTAAAATTGTTGATCTAGGAGCCGACTTCAGACTTACTAGTGCTGAAAAATGGGCGCAGTATTACGGCGGTAAACATGCTGGCTCGTGGACTTATGGGTTACCGGAGCTGCCAGGCAATCGTGCGGTAATTGCAAAATCTACTCGGGTGGCTAACCCAGGTTGTTATGCAACCTCAATTTCACTGGCTATCGCACCGGCACTTGCTCTGGTTGATACAAGTGACATTGTGGTAGTTGCCGCCTCTGGCACAACAGGTGCGGGCCGAAGCGCAAAAGTTAATTTACTAGGTAGCGAAGTAATGGGTTCGCTTTCATCGTATAAATTCGGGGGAGTACATCAACACACTCCTGAGGTTGAAGAAGCACTTACACGTATCGCAGGTCGTGAAGTGAAGGTATCTTTCACCCCGGTCTTGGCGCCGATGCCCCGCGGAATTCTCAGCACAGTTACCGCGAAGTTAACTGCAAGCGCAACAACAGAGACAATGCATGCGCTATATATAAAAGCTTTTGCAGCTGATGAGTTTGTTACCGTTTTGCCGATCGGACAAATGCCTAAGACGAATTCGGTAATTGGTAGTAATCATGTTCAATTGCAAGTGGCAGTTGATGCGCATACCAATCGTCTAATTATTTCTGCAGCGATCGATAATTTAGGAAAAGGTGCCGCAGGTCAGGCAATTCAAAATGCGAACTTGATTTGTGGGTTGCCAGAAAACGCTGGTATAGAAACGTTAGGGCTAGGCGTTTGATCGTCATTAAATATGGCGGTCACGCCATGAAAGATGAGAGTGGGGCATTTGCCCAGGCGATTGCGGCGGCAATTTCTCAGGGTATTGAGCTGGTGATTGTGCATGGCGGTGGACCACAAATTGATGCAGCTCTTGTGTCTGCGGGTATCCAAAGTGAAAGTATTGGTGGCTTTCGGGTGACAACACCTGAAATATTTGAAATCGTGCAAAGTGTTTTGGCGGGAGAAGTTTGTGCCAGTGTAGTTTCTAATTTACGTAAATCGGGCGTGAATGCCGCTGGCATTTCTGGACGAGATGGAAATACTTTACAAGGAATCCGAATGACCAAGATTGTTGACGGATCTCCGGCCGAACTTGGGTTAGTTGGCGAAGTTACCAACGTCGATACCGAGTTGATCGAATCTTTGCTAGAAGAAAAATTCACGCCAGTTATTTCACCACTTGCAAATGAGATTGGCGCCGATAACGGTTTAAACGTAAACGCTGATTTAGCAGCAGCTGCTATTGCTGGCGGACTTAATGCTGAGTCTCTAATCGTCTTAACTGATGTTGCGGGCATTTACCGTAACTTCCCGGATCCAACTTCACTTATTTCTGAAATATCAGCTAGTGAGCTAGCCGCAATGAAGAATGATTTCAAAGGTGGCATGGCCCCAAAGGTGGCCGCTTGTCTTGCCGCCATTGCCGCTGGTGCCACCGCAGTTCGGATTATTGATGGAAATAGTGCCGAGAACTTATTACTAGCACTTGCTGGCTCTGGTGGAACTCTGGTGCACGCATGAACGCCAATAACGCCAATGCTAGAAAGTCGGCAGTTGCCAAATTAGTTGGCACTGGAAAGATCGCTTCGCAAAGTGATTTAGTGAAAGCTCTCAAGAGACAAGGAATCATCGTTACACAAGGAACTGCTAGTCGAGACCTCGAAGATATTGGTGCTATTCGGGTTAGAAATAGCGATGGTGAAATGGTTTATGCACTAACTGATTCACAACCAATCTCGACTAAAAATTCTTTCCCTAGTGAACTAGTTTTAACGGCAACGGCGAGTGGAAATCTGGTGGTCATTAGAACCCCAATTGCGGCGGCCCAGATGTTGGCTAGTGCTATTGATGGACTTTCCCAATCTGGAAAATTAGCAAGTGCGATTGGAACTGTGGCTGGAGATGACACAGTTATCGTTGTGTCCGACACTGCTAACGGTGGCAGCTCATTAGCTAAGAAGATCTTAGGATTAGCCAACTCAAAAAGCGGAGGTAAGTGATGAGCACCGGAGCTACCCAAAACGGTGGAGCTTTGTGGGGCGGGCGATTTGCCGATGGCCCTAGCGATGCCCTTTTTGCCTTGTCTCGCAGCGTGCACTTTGATTGGCGGCTAGCGCCATACGACCTGCGTTCTTCCCTTGCTCACTTATCAGTGCTGGAAAGTTCAGGGCTACTACCGGCTGAAACTGTTTTAAAACTTCGCAGCGCCTTGAAAGAGCTGCAAGTTGAAGTAGTGAGTGGAAAATTTGCACCAGTTGAATCTGATGAAGATGTTCATAGTGCCTTAGAACGTGGCTTAACCGAGAAGATCGGGGCCATCGGAGGAGCAATCAGGGCCGGTCGTTCTCGCAATGATCAAGTTGCCACCGACTTACGTTTGTATGCCATCGATCATGTGTTGGCCATTGCTGCCGAACTGACGCAACTTTGCGAAGTCATCATTGCTAAAGCGGCCGAATACAGTGACGCACCTGCACCAGGTTTTACACATCTGCAGCATGCGCAACCAGTGATCTTCGGTCATGAAATTGCTAAACATGCACACGCTTTTCAACGCGATCTAAGTCGAATTAGTGATTGGTTAACTCGCTCATCAG
>JBEINS010000124.1:0-3367 GCA_040377985.1 Candidatus Planktophila sp.
GGAAGTTCGCTCAGTTGGGTAAATACAGAATGGTTTGCCCAAGCCATGTGCTTATAAAGCCTTAATAATGAAGGATCGGTCATGTATGAAATCCTAGTTCTCAAGATTGTTTCGGTTCAAGAGAATTCCATTTCTACCCGCTAAATCTCATATTTTGAGGGGAAAATGGCTAAAAATTGCGGTTCTGCTGAACTCGTTTATGCTTTAGTTATATCGATTTAAGAAGTGAAAGGTCTAACTCATGTCTGATTCTGCAAAGTGTCCAGTACCTCATGGCGCAAATACCACGGCTGATTCTGCTAACGAATACTGGTGGCCAAAGAGCCTTAACTTAGAAATCTTGCATCAACATGACACTAAGACCAATCCACTTGGCGCAGACTTTGATTACTTAGAAGAGCTCAAGAAGTTAGATATTGCAGCTCTTAAGAAAGATATGCATGCGTTGATGACAGATAGTCAGAGCTGGTGGCCAGCTGATTGGGGTCACTACGGCGGGCTAATGATTCGTCTTTCATGGCACGCAGCAGGCACCTATCGCGTGGCCGATGGTCGTGGCGGGGCTGGTTCAGGCAGCAATCGTTTTGCACCACTTAACTCTTGGCCAGATAACGCGAACTTAGATAAAGCGCGTCGACTACTTTGGCCAATTAAGAAAAAGTATGGCAACAAAGTTAGCTGGGCAGATTTATTAGTTCTGGCCGGAACAATTGCTTATGAATCAATGGGACTTAAGACATTTGGTTTCGCATTTGGTCGTCCAGATATTTGGTATCCAGAGACCGATATTTATTGGGGTAATGAAAAAGAGTGGTTAGCGCCAAGTGATTCTCGTTATGGCGATTTAAATGATGCATCAACAATGGAAAATCCATTAGCTGCAGTTCAAATGGGTTTGATTTATGTAAATCCTGAAGGTGTAAATGGAAAGTCTGATCCACTTAAGACTGCCGCCCACATTCGTGAAACTTTTGCACGCATGGCCATGAATGACGAAGAGACTGTGGCACTTACTGCCGGTGGTCACACAGTTGGTAAAGCACACGGAAACGGTTCAGCTAAGAATCTAGGACCAGCGCCAGAGGCCGCCGAGCTAGAAGAAGCTGGTCTGGGCTGGATGAACCACACCACTCGTGGCATCGGTCGCGACACTGTAACCAGCGGAATTGAAGGGGCTTGGACCACAAATCCAACTAAGTGGGATGGCGGTTATTTCGACCTGCTATTTAAGTATGACTGGGAGCTAAAGAAGTCACCGGCTGGGGCAACTCAATGGGAACCAATTAACATTGATGAAGCCGATAAGCCAGTAGATGTTGAAGATCCATCAATTAAATACAACCCAATGATGACTGATGCCGATATGGCCATGAAGATGGATCCTGCTTATCGAGTGATTTCAGAGCGTTTCCAAAAAGATCAAGCTGCATTCGATGATGCGTTTGCTCGCGCCTGGTTTAAGTTAACTCACCGCGACATGGGACCAAAGGTTCGCTACATCGGACCTGATGTTCCAGCTGAAGATTTAATTTGGCAAGATCCAGTTCCGGCTGGCAATGCTAAATTCAACGTGGTTGAAGTTAAGCAAGCGATTGCTGCCTCTGGTCTCTCAGTTTCAGATCTTGTGACAACAGCTTGGGACAGTGCTCGCACATACCGTGGTTCTGATAAGCGCGGCGGAGCTAATGGTTCTCGTATTCGTTTAGCACCACAGAAAGATTGGGAAGGAAATGAGCCAGCACGTTTAGCTCGCGTGCTTTCAGTTCTCGAACCAATCGCTGCTAAGAGCGGTGCTTCAATTGCCGATGTAATTGTTTTAGCTGGTGGTGTTGGTGTTGAACTGGCTGCAAAGGCAGCTGGTCATACAATCGAAGTTCCTTTCACTCCAGGTCGTGGTGATGCAACAGCTGCACAAACTGATGCTGATTCATTTGCACCTCTTGAACCAATTCACGATGGTTTCCGTAACTGGCAAGCCAAAGATTACGTAGTTACACCTGAAGAATTACTTCTTGATCGCGCACAGTTGATGGGGCTAACAGCGCCTGAAATGACGGTATTGCTTGGCGGTATGCGTGTTCTTGGTACAAACTTCGGTGGCTCAAAACATGGCGTATTTACCGAGAAAATAGGCTCATTAACCCCTGATTTCTTTACGAATCTAACTGATATGGATTACGTATGGGAACCAGCAGGTGTGAACCTTTACAACATGCGCAATCGCAATACTGGCGAAGTTAAGTTCACAGCTACTCGAGCAGATCTAGTTTTCGGATCTAACTCAGTACTGCGTGCTTATGCTGAGTTATATGCTCAAGATGACAACAAGGGCAAATTTGTTAATGACTTTGTGGCAGCTTGGGTGAAGGTAATGAACGCTGATCGCTTCGATATTTAGCGAGAAAGCTCTTCTAACACTTCAATTACATGGCGGTATTGCTTGCCAGTTGCTGTGCTCATGCCAATTTCACAGGCGCGATTAGCTGAAATGTAATAAGCATCTTCGCGTGCATTTATTTCACTTGCCTGAAGTGAAGTCGCTGACGCGGTTAATTCTGGGAAAGTTAAGCCACGGTCACCGGCAAAGGCACAGCAACCCCAATTCTCTGGCGTGAATACTTCATCGGAAATTGATTTAGCTAAATTGTTCAGCGAACCGCTGATGCCAAGCGCCGTCGTTGAACATGTTGGGTGAACGGCCACCGATTTCACTTTCTTGATTGAAAGTTTAGGCAAGATGTGTTTTTCGGTGAATTCCACAGCGTCTATCACTTGCAAGTTTGGCTCTCTTGAAAGCATTTCGGTTAGCCCACCTGAGCAAGAAGATGCATCAGTAATGATCGTAATCGGCTTGCCTTTTGCGACTTTAGTTAAGGTACCAATTACCGAGCTGCTCATAACTTCGTAGCCATCGGCATAACCTTTTGATTTCCAAGGCGTGCCACAGCAAAGCGAATCAATGCCAGTCGGAATCGAAAGTTTGATTCCAGCCCGCTGGGCTAAAGTCATAAAGGTGCTGGCTGAATCACTGGTTCCGAAAAGTGTGCCGGTGCACGAAGGGAAGAAAATGGCGTCAAAGTCGCTAATTGGCGCTGGTTTGCGGATAGAGCCGCCAGTTGGGTATCTGTTTAAACCTGGAATCAGATTTGCAACTTTCAAGGCAGCCGCAGCTGCTTGCGTAAATAGCGACCAATTCTGAGCGGCTAGTTTCCAAGCCAATTTAGTAATATGTAAAGCACTCTCTGAACGTAATTCACTAACGAGTGACCCGGTATTAATCGATAGCGGGCAAGTAGTGGCGCACATGCCATCTACGGCACAGGTGTCTTTACCGTCATAGCCGAATTCTTTTTCAATTTCTCTAGCA
>JBEINS010000173.1:0-2323 GCA_040377985.1 Candidatus Planktophila sp.
GTCATGTCTGCGGCATGCATTTTTCGTTTACGAATTGCATCGATTCCGAGATAGACCAGATAGAGACCGCCAAGCCATTGCACCGCAACGAAAGCTAAATCAGAACGCTGCAGAATTGGACCCAGACCAAATGCAACCAAGGATGAGAGAACAAAGGCACCAGTTACATTTCCTGCAACAGTTATAACTGCAACCTTGCGACCCCATGCGATCGCTCGCGCAATGATAAAAAGCACACTAGGCCCAGGCGCCAAGATAATGATCATCGCGGCGATGATGTATTCAACGAGGCGCGTAGGGATTATCACTTTCAGATTCTAGGGGGCGAGCCAATTCGACCTTTCTACCAGTTGCTTTCTCAGCGGCCGCAATTGCTCCCAGGAAGGCAAATGTTGAACCAAAGTAGCTGTGACCCACAAGGCGAGTTCACAGAAATCTCGAAACCCCAAGATCAAGCGTGTTTGGGTTGCGCTCAGGCGGAAAATCGGCTTAACTATCGCATCGATATATCGAATCGATACATACATCAGATATATCGGACAGACTAATGATTGCCGGAAGGGGAAGTCGTGCGCTCACGTAGTGAATCACTCGAGTTCGCCCTTCTTGGGCTCCTATCGCAGAACAGTCTTCATGGCTATGAACTGCGCAAGCGCTTAACAGCCATCTATGGACCATTTCGTGCTCTCTCATTTTCAGTGCTCTACCCACAACTAAAACGCATGATGCTGGCTGGCTTGATTGAAGAATCGACTGAAGCTGCAACCCCACGTCGTTCGCGAATTGTTTACGGGCTTACTGAAAAAGGACGAGATCGCTTTGAAAAGTTAACCGACACGGTAGGTCCAGATACTTGGGAAGATGAAGGATTTGAAGTTCGCTTCGCATTCTTTAGCCCAACTTCAACTACCAACCGAGTTCGGATTTTAGAAGGACGTCATCGACGTTTGAAAGAGAAAGCAGAGATTTTGCGAGGCGAGCTAGAGAAGTCGCCAATCGGAATCGATAAGTACCTAGAGGAGTGGCGACGTCACTCTCTTGAATCAGCAGAACGAGAAATTGTTTGGCTGGAAGACATGATCAAAACCGAGAGGAAATAACGTGAATATCACAACCGGTAAAGGCGATATCCGAGTAGCAATTGTAGGCGTTGGAAACTGCGCTAACTCATTGGTGCAAGGCGTGACCTACTACAAAGATGCAGCCCTTGATCAGGAAATTCCTGGCCTTATGCATGCAACCATTGGCAGCTATCACATCAGCAACGTTAAGTTCGTTGCAGCCTTTGATGTTGATGCTAAAAAAGTCGGCTTAGATTTAGCTGATGCCATTTGGGCAAGCGAGAACAACACCATCAAGTTTAGTGATGTTGCAAAGACTGGTGTACCAGTTCTTCGCGGTGTTACAAATGATGGTCTTGGTAAGTACTACCGCGAAACAATTACTGAATCAGATGCACCAGCGGTAGATGTAGTTGCAGTGCTTAAGGAAGAACAAGTTGATGTTTTGATTTGTTACCTACCTGTGGGCTCTGAAACAGCTGCTAAGTACTACGCACAATGCGCTATTGATGCTGGTTGCGCATTCGTTAACGCACTTCCTGTCTTCATCGCTTCAGACCCAGTATGGGCTAAGAAATTCGAAGATGCCGGTCTTCCAATTGTTGGTGATGACATCAAGAGCCAGGTTGGCGCGACAATCACACACCGCATCATGGCTAAGTTGTTCCAGGACCGTGGCGTCCACCTAGATCGCACCTACCAATTAAACGTTGGTGGAAACATGGACTTTAAGAACATGTTAGAGCGCGATCGTTTAGAGTCTAAGAAGATTTCAAAGACCAACTCAGTGACATCACAACTCGATCACGATATGGGTGAGAAGAACGTTCACATCGGACCTTCGGATTACATTCCATGGCTAGATGACCGTAAGTGGGCCTATGTTCGCCTTGAAGGTCGTGCCTTCGGCGATGTCCCACTAAATCTTGAATACAAGCTCGAAGTTTGGGATTCACCAAACTCAGCTGGTGTAATCATTGATGCGCTTCGTTGCGCAAAGATCGGTCTTGATCGCAAGATTGGTGGCGCTTTGCTCTCACCATCTAGCTACTTCATGAAGACGCCACCGGAGCAATACACCGATGAGCAGGCTCATGTTAAGACTGAAGATTTCATTAGCGGAAAGATTGAACGCTAATAAATTAGATTGGGAATCGCCCCTTAGACCTTACGGTTTAGGGGGCGGTTTATTTTACAGAGAGAATCTATCTACTATGAATCAAATATTTTCTAATCTATATGCATATTGCAGACGTGACGAC
>JBEINS010000115.1:0-3654 GCA_040377985.1 Candidatus Planktophila sp.
AAATTTCAACGGCAGGGCGCAATTCATAGTCGTACTGAATCAGCGATTTTAGAAACCACTAAAAATTTAATTGCCCAAAAAGGTTTAACTGCAACAACCATGATTGATATTTCAGTTGAATCACAAGTGTCCCGCGCTACTTTATATAACCATTATCGCGATAAGAGCGCAGTTGTATTGGCGCTGCTAACCAGTGAATTACAACGGTTGCGTGAGTTGATGCAATCAGTTGGGGCACCAGCTGCCGTGCTCGAAGAACTTTCACTTGAGATTTCTGGCTCTGAAGCACTTGCGATGATGCGCTTAAGTGATCCAACTGCATTGGCATTTGCACTAACTGATAGCAAGCATCCACTCTGGATTGAGTTTCATGCCGCAATCTTGGAAGTAACTAAATTGGAAATCTGCACATCTCTGGCAGTTGCTTGGTTAAAGTCACAAGTACTCTCACCGATTACTCCGCAACAATCAGCTGATGAGGCTGCGTTATTAGTTGAGCGCACGCTATTTTAAATGCGCATTTCTGACCTGCGCGAGCGAATCGAAGTTTCTTTCGGCGCTGATTGGGCACCATCTTTTAGTAAAGATATAGCGATCTCGGAACTGGGCTCACGCTCAGTCGATGAAGCCTTGCGCGATGGCTATGAGCCGCAAGAGATCTGGAAAGCTCTTTGCCGGTCGCACCCTAACCAAACGGCTAAAGCGCAGTAATTTCGCCCCTGCTGCCCGCGTAAACCCCGCGACACGCGAGACGCTTTGTCAGCCCTCTAAAGTATCTTTCGAACAGATGTTCGGATACTATTTCTCTGCACAGCCAGAGCGGTTCCACTCTCCGCACACAAGCGCCTTATAGGCGTCCTGTGGCCGTCAGTGGGTCTCCGTACCTTCTGGGACAGACCTCAACGTCAGACGACGTTTAACCGAAAGGAAAGTAAGTGGCTAAAGAAACTCCTGCTGAAAAAGCAGTCGATAAAGCTAATAGCGATCGCTCAAAAGCGCTCGACACCACCCTCGCTCAGATTGAACGTCAGTTTGGCAAAGGTGCTGTGATGAAGATGTCCGAGCGCCAAGCGCAGGTCATCGAAGTTATTCCAACCGGATCAATCGCACTTGATATCGCACTTGGTATCGGCGGTTTGCCTCGTGGTCGAATCGTAGAAATCTACGGACCAGAATCTTCCGGTAAGACAACTCTTACATTGCATGCAATTGCTAACGCTCAAAAAGCTGGTGGCATCTGTGCCTTCATCGATGCAGAACACGCATTTGATTCTGAGTATGCCAAGAAGCTTGGCGTTGATATCGACGCACTTCTTGTTTCACAACCAGATACTGGCGAGCAAGCACTTGAGATCATGGATATGTTAATTCGTTCAGGTGCTCTTGATCTAGTAGTAGTTGACTCAGTTGCCGCCCTTGTACCTCGCGCAGAAATTGAAGGCGAGATGGGCGATTCACATATGGGTCTACAAGCTCGCTTGATGTCGCAAGCACTTCGTAAAATTACTGGTGCACTTCATCAATCAAAGACAACTGCAATCTTTATTAACCAGTTGCGCGAAAAGATCGGTGTTTTCTTCGGCTCACCTGAAACCACAACTGGTGGTAAGGCGCTTAAGTTCTACGCATCTGTTCGCTTAGATATCCGTCGTATTGAAACTCTGAAAGATGGCCAAGACGCAGTCGGTAACCGTACTCGCGTTAAGGTTGTTAAGAACAAGATGGCGCCACCATTTAAGCAAGCAGAGTTCGACATTATTTACGGCACTGGTATCTCACGCGAAGGCTCACTCATTGATATGGGTGTTGAAATTGGCGTAGTTAAGAAAGCCGGCGCTTGGTACACCTACGAAGCAGATCAACTTGGTCAAGGTAAAGAAAATGCACGTACTTTCTTGCTTGATAATCCTGATCTTGCTAACGAAATCGAAACCAAGATTCGCGCACACTTTGTGCCAGTTGAAGTTGATCCACAGCTAGTTGCTGCGATCGATGAAGCTGCCGCGGACGTTGATTTCTAAGGGATAACCAACTCTTAAAATGCTCGACTATGTAAAAGTTGATCACGAGGCCGACCCTTACTCTGTTGCCTACACAATTGCGCTCAATGCGTTAGTTGCTCGGGCGAAGAGTAAGGGCGAGCTCGTGGCCCACCTTAAAAAGCGCGGTATCGAAGATGAAGTTGCTGCGGCAACCATCTTTCGCCTACAAGAGGCTGGCCTTATAGATGACGAGGAATTCGCTCGCGCTTGGACTCAATCTCGTCATAATTCAAAGAAGTTATCAAAGCGAATTATTGCTGGCGAACTTCGCACTCGTGGGGTCGATCAAAATTCAATCGATGCCGCCCTCGATGAAATAGATGATGAAGATGAATATCGAATGGCATTTGAGCTTGCAATGAAGAAATACAACACGATGTCACGGCAAGCACCAGATGTTCAAGTGCGTCGAATTCAAAGTTTGTTGCAACGTAAAGGATTTAGTTTCGGAGTAATTGGCCGGGTACTTCGCGAACTTGGTATTGAAGTTAAATATTAATTGTTTTTTTCAAGGTGCTCAGTTAATCGAGCAGCAGTAGCAACAACTGCGGCGGCATGAACGCGGCCAGGCTGGCGACCAAGACGTTCAATTGGTCCGCTAATACTCACAGCAGCAATAACTTTTCCATTTGGTCCACGCACTGGCGCGGAAACTGATGCCACACCAACTTCACGTTCACCAACTGATTGTGCCCAACCACGACGTCGGTCTGCTGACAAGTGCGCCGCAGTAAAGCGAGCACCTTTTAATCCGCGACTAATGCGTTCAGAATCTTCCCAAGCCAATAAAATTTGAGCTGCAGAACCTGCCTGCATAGTTAAGTTCGAACCAACTGGCACCGAATCACGTAAACCAGATAAACGTTCTGCGACAGCAACGCAGATGCGCACATCGCCTTGGCGACGATAAAGCTGCGCGCTTTCACCTGTGGCATCGCGCAGAGCGGCTAACGCTGGTGCAGCAGCGGCCAATAAACGATCTTCACCGGCCGCGGCCGCTAATTCGGCACTCCGTGGCCCCAAAATAAAGCGACCAGTTAAATCTCGAGTTACTAAGCGGTGGTGCTCAAGGGCTACGGCTAAACGGTGCGCCGTAGGGCGAGCGATACCTGTAGCTGCGACAAGTTCGGCCAATGAGTGGGGGCCAGATTCCAGGCAAGCCAGAATTCCTACGGCTTTATCTAATACGCCGACTCCGCTATTCTTCTTGTCCACGCACTGATATTAGCATCCCATTTAATGAGATGCCAGTTTTTAGGATATTTAGGAGTTGTTATGGGAAAGACGCTAGCCGAGAAGATCTGGCAAGAACATGTGGTGCGCGCAAAAGAGGGCGAACCAGACCTGATCTATATCGACCTACATTTAATTCATGAGGTAACTAGCCCACAAGCATTCGATGGTTTGCGTTTGAGTAATCGCAAAGTTCGCCGGCCTGATCTAACTATTGCAACTGAAGATCACAATGTGCCAACTCAAAATATTAATTTGCCGATTGCAGATCCAGTATCAAAACTACAAGTAGATACCTTGCGTGCTAACTGCGCAGAATTTGGCGTTCGGATTCACTCACTGGGCGATGCCGAACAGGGAATTGTGCACGTGGTTGGTC
>JBEINS010000166.1:0-2589 GCA_040377985.1 Candidatus Planktophila sp.
CTCGTTACCGTGGTGATTTCGAAGAGCGTTTGAAGAAAGTACTTAAAGAGATCCAAACTCGTGGCGACATCATTCTCTTCATCGATGAAATTCATACTTTGGTTGGCGCTGGCGCAGCTGAAGGCGCAATTGATGCAGCTAGCATTTTGAAGCCAATGCTTGCTCGTGGTGAGCTCCAGACAATCGGCGCAACTACCCTTGATGAATATCGCAAGCACCTTGAAAAAGATGCAGCGCTAGAACGTCGCTTCCAACCAATCCAAGTTAAAGAGCCATCTGTAGCTCATACAATTGAAATTCTCAAGGGTCTACGCGATCGCTACGAAACTCACCACCGCGTATCTATTACCGATGGTGCGCTAGCGGCTGCGGCAAACATGGCTGATCGCTATGTTTCTGATCGCTTCTTGCCAGATAAGGCAATCGATTTAATTGATGAAGCTGGTTCACGTTTGCGTATTAAGCGCATGACCGCACCTGCTGAACTTCGTGAATTCGATGACAAAATTGCTGCTGCACGTAAAGAAAAAGAGTCAGCAATTGATGGTCAAGATTTCGAAAAGGCCGCATCTTTCCGCGATCTTGAAAAAACACTTTCTACCGAGAAAGCTGAAGCCGAAAAGAATTGGAAAGCAACCGATCTCGATAAGGTAACTGAAGTTGATGAAGAACTCATCGCTCAAGTTCTATCTATCGCAACTGGTATTCCAGTATTTAAGTTAACTGAAGAAGAAACCGCTCGCCTGTTGCGCATGGAAGATGAACTGCACAAGCGCGTTATTGGACAAGATCAAGCGATCAAGGCGTTGTCACAAGCAATTCGTCGTACTCGCGCTGGTCTTAAAGATCCAAAGCGCCCAGGTGGTTCATTTATTTTCGCTGGCCCATCAGGTGTCGGTAAGACTGAACTTTCCCGCACGCTTGCTTCATTCTTATTCGGTGATGCAGATGCGCTGATTCAACTTGATATGTCTGAGTACTCCGAGCGCCACACAGCTTCTCGCTTATTTGGTGCACCTCCCGGATATGTTGGTTATGACGAAGGCGGTCAACTAACTGAAAAAGTACGTCGTCGCCCATTCTCAGTTGTACTTTTCGATGAAATCGAAAAAGCACACCCAGATATCTTTAACTCGTTATTGCAGGTTCTTGAAGATGGTCGCCTAACTGACTCACAAGGTCGCGCAGTTGATTTCAAGAACACCGTAATCATTATGACTACCAACCTCGGAACTAAAGATATTTCTAAAGGTGCCGGGATTGGTTTCGCGAACTCATCTGATGAGCTCTCAAATTACGAGCGCATGAAGCAAAAAGTTGGCGATGAACTGAAGTCGCACTTCCGCCCAGAGTTCCTAAACCGTATTGATGACATCGTGGTATTCCATCAGCTACATAAGGATGAAATCATTCAGATCGTCGATCTCATGATTGCATCCCTTGATGAACGCCTGAAGGTTAAAGATATGGGTATCGAGCTAACTCAAGCAGCTAAGGATCTATTGGCTGCTCGCGGTTATGACCCACTACTTGGTGCACGTCCATTACGTCGCACAATTCAACGCGAAATCGAAGATTCACTCTCAGAGCGCATCTTGTTTAGCGAGCTAAAAGCAGGCGAAATTATTGTGGTTGATGTTGAAGGCGAAGGCGCAGATGCGAAATTCACTTTCACTGGTTCGCCAAAAGCGATAACACCAGATTCACCAGAAGATTTAGCGCAAACACCTACCGCTTAATTTCCTAGTTTTTCTAACTACCTAGGCGTTTCAACGCTTCTCCGCTAACGCGGTAAACGGTCCATTCGTCCATGGCAACTGCGCCTTGGGATTTATAGAACTCAATTGCTGGCGAGTTCCAATCGAGCACCCACCATTGAAAACGACCATAACCACGCTCGTTGCAGATAGTAGCTAATTGCTTAAGCATTGCTAAGCCATAACCGTTTCCGCGATGCTCTGGCTTAATAAAGAGATCTTCTAAATAAATGCCATGTTTTCCCTGCCAAGTAGAAAAATTAAGAAACCAAATTGCAATACCAACTACTTCACCATCATGGTCTGCAATTGAGCAGAAAACTTTTGGCGCATCGGCAAAGAGTGCCACACCAATTTCAGCTTCGTTAGTTTCAACTTGCTCGGGGGCTTTTTCATAGAGCGCAAGATCATGAATCAATTGCATGATGGCAGGAAGATCGGTTTTAGTGGCTGGGCGAATTAACATTTGATTGGCGTGATCTCTCCGTTTTTAGCTAAATGATTTAGTAAACCACTCTTTCCAACTGCAATTTCACCTAAGTCAGAACGGCCTAAAATCAGTGCCGGCAGCGTTGAAGCGGCATGGACGGCTTCGGTGATACTAACTCCGATCTCATTTAGCGCGTGGTTAAAGGCTTTTGCCATAGTTAAAGTACTGCCCGCCAGCGAACCATTTGAGGCTAGGCGAGCCACACCATCTTTAACAATTACTTCTAGATTTGCGATTTTATATGTGCCATCAGTTGAACCAGCTGCCGACATAGCATCGGTAACCATCACAATCCGATTTGGCGCAGCTTCAAAAACATCTCGCACTATTTGAGTCGACACA
>JBEINS010000094.1:0-4496 GCA_040377985.1 Candidatus Planktophila sp.
ATCATGCCTGAAGCGAAACGGGCAAAAGCAAAAGCCGATACAACCAAACCAACTGCGGTGTTATTTACGCCAAATGATCTTACGAATACTGGGATTGCCGGAAAGATGATGCCAAATCCCAACGCCACAAAGAATGAGGCGATGATGACAACTTGGACTTCGCGCGAAAAGCCAGAGAGCGCTGACTTTAAGCTTTTAGCCAAGAGATTCGCCCGCCGCTTCGTTTTTAGCTGCACGGTATTCCGTAGTTGTCCGTAGTGGAACTTCACGTAGTTTGAAGGCGCAGTAGATGCCGAGTGAAATAATAGGTGCGGCCACTAGGAAAACCACATTGAAACTGTTTACAAAGGATTGCAGAACTGTCTGTTGAATTATCGGCGGCAGATCAGCCAAGATTGCGGTGTTATTGGTGACACCTTCTAATTTCGTGGCATCAAAGCCTGCAACTGCAGCTGGATTAGTTGCACCAAGATCGGCAAAGTCTTTTACTAAGTAATGACTTAATCGATTAGTCAAAATACTTCCAAATATTGCGGCACCAAATACGCTGCCGAGGGATCTAAAGAAAGTATTTGAAGTTGTTGCAACGCCAAGGTCCTTAAAGTCAATTGAATTCTGTAATGCAATAACCATGGTCTGCATCGTTAAACCTAAGCCCATGCCCACCATTGCGGCAAAGATAGCTATTTGCCAATATGGAGTATCGATGCCAAGTGTGGTCATTAGCGCTAGGCCTGAGGTCATGATTATGGTTCCGGCAATTGGGAACTTTTTATATTTACCGGTGCGTGAAATTGCTTTGCCGCTAAAGATTGAAGTGGTAACAATTCCTAACATTAATGGAATCAACTTCAAACCAGCTGAAGAAGGACTTTCACCTTGAACAACTTGCAAATAAAGTGGCAACATAATCATTGCGCCAAACATGCCAGCGCCAATCATGAAACCTAAAACCGAAGTGATATTAAAAGTGTGATTCTTAAAGAGGCTTAGCGGCAAAATCGGCTCGACTGCTTGAGATTCCCAGCGCAAAAATAGTAAGGTGAGAATAAATCCAGAAGTTAAACAGATAACGGTTCGAGGGTCTGACCAGCCATTCTGTGGGCCAAAAATCGATATGGCAAGCAGCGTTGAAGAAACCGCTAAGACCATTAGGAGCGCACCTATGTAGTCGATTTTGTGCTCGCGGCGCACCTTTGGAATATGTAATACCGCCGAAGTAATCACTAGAGCCGCGATACCAAATGGCAGGTTGATATAGAAAATCCAACGCCAGCCAGTAATTCCTAGAATTTTATCTTGACCCGAGAAGAAGCCACCGAGTAGTGGGCCAGCAACTGAGGCAAGACCCCAGACTGCACCAAAATATCCTTGATAACGACCGCGCTCACGTGGCGGCACTATGTCACCAATGATTACGAAGGTAAGTGCCATTAGCCCGCCGCCACCAAGGCCTTGCAAAGCTCTGGTCGCGATTAGTTGTTCCATATTTGTTGAGGCACCAGCTAAGAAGGAACCAAGCAAAAATGTAACGATTGCGAATTGGAAAACAATTCGACGGCCATAAAGATCAGAAATCTTTCCGTATAGCGGGGTAGAGGCAGTTGAAGTTAAAAGGTATGCGGTCACTACCCAGGTGTAATGCTCGAGACCATTGAATTCTTCAACAATACTTTTTAAAGCTGCTGAAACAATTGTTTGATCAAGGGCGGCAAGTAACATGCCAGTCATTAAGCCGGAGAGAATAATTAGAATCTCTTTATGGGTGTGAACTTTTCCTTGAGCTTTCTCCGACATTTTCGCCTCTCCAGCATAATTTCTTGCATTGAATCTAAATCGATTCTTGGCTCAAAGGCCGTAACGCGGTAAGTTTACTCCGTGAAATCAGTTATCGCAGAGAATCTAGTAAAGACCTATCGCAAAGGCGAAGTTAAAGCTCTCGATGGGTTATCGCTAGATGTCGAAGAAGGCACTGTTTTAGGCGTTCTTGGGCCTAATGGTGCTGGTAAGACAACTACTGTGAGAATTCTCGCAACCTTGTTACAACCAGATTCAGGACATGCAACTGTTGCAGGTATCGATGTAATTAAGCATCCTGACAAAGTACGCGAACAAATTGGTTTATCAGGTCAATATGCAGCCGTAGATGAAACTCTAACTGGGTGGGATAACTTGGTGATGTTTGGTCGGTTGTATCACTTAGGTCGTCAATCATCTATTGATCGTGCCAATGAATTAATAGAGCGCTTTGATTTAACTGAAGCAGCACGTCGCCCCATCAAAACCTATTCAGGTGGAATGCGTCGTCGCCTTGATTTAGCTGCATCTCTCATCGTTAAGCCAAAGATTTTATTCTTAGATGAACCAACAACTGGTCTAGATCCACGTGGTCGTCAGGATATGTGGGGAGTGATCCAAGAGTTAGTAAAAGGTGGTGTAACGCTTTTGCTGACAACTCAGTATTTAGAAGAGGCTGATCAATTGGCAGATGAGATCGCAGTGATTGATCGCGGAACTGTTATTGCCCGCGGTACTTCAGATTCATTGAAAAAGCAGGTTGGTGGAGAGCGTTTAGAGATAACTGTCGAGCCAGCAGATCTTGATAAGACAAATGAGATTGTTGCAAAGATCAGCGGTCATGCGACCCACGTTGACCTGCGAACAGTTAGTGCGCCGGTGCTTCATGGATCAAAGGATCTTATGGAGGCTTTGCGAGCTATGGATGAAGCCAAGATTCATCCTTTGGATATTGGTTTAAAGCGCCCTTCTTTAGATGATGTATTTTTGTCACTCACAGGACATGTTGCAGAAGAGACAGTTGTAGAACCTGTTGGCAAGAAGAAGAGAGGCGGCAAGAAATGAAAAATGCAATTCATGATGCAATGGTCATCACAAAGCGCCAGCTTCTTCAATTAGCACGAGTGCCTGAACTTCTAGTTTTCTCAACTATTCAGCCAGTGATGTTCGTTTTATTGTTCCGCTTTGTCTTTGGCGGATCAATTGATTCAGGTCAGCCTGGCGGATATGTGCAGCTTTTGATGCCTGGAATCTTCGTTCAAACCGTTGCCTTTACCTTGGCTTCAACGGCAATCGGGCTAGCAGAGGATATGAAGAAGGGTTTGATCGATCGCTTTAGATCTCTGCCTATCTCTCGTGGTGCGGTAATCATTGGTCGTACATTTGGCGACGCTCTTCTTAACATTTTGGTCCTAACTGTGATGGCACTTGCTGGCTACGCCGTTGGATGGCGTCCAACCTCAGGAATTGTGCAGACAACTCTTGCCTTCGTCTTTCTCTTTATGTTTGGTTACGCACTTTCCTGGATTGGAATCTTGGTTGGCCTTTCAGTCAAAGAAGCCCGCACCGTTCAAAGCGTTGGTTTCTTAGTTACCTTCCCTTTGACCTTCTTATCTAATGCTTTTGCACCAACAACTGGAATGCCAAGAGCGCTGCAGTACTTTGCCGAGTGGAATCCAGTGTCAACCATGGTGGCTGCCTGCCGTCAGTTATTTGGTCTAAAAAATGAGTTTGGTGCGACAGCTAACTCTTGGCCAAGCCAACACCCGCTTGAGACTTCACTGTTGTATATGGTGATTTTGATGGCGATCTTTATTCCGTTGAGTATTAGAAAATATAAAAACTACTCAAACTGATTAAGCGAAAAACTCAGCGCCTAAAATTTCGACCGAAATAGTCTTGCCATTAGGCAAGGTGTACGAAACTTTGTCGCCGATTTTTGCGCCAAGTACCGCTGCACCAAGTGGTGACTTTTCGCTATAAACATCTAAATCATCGGTAGCGATTTCGCGCGAGCCAAGTAAGAATCTCATTTCATCATCGGCAACGATGGCACTTACAACCATGCCGGCACCAACTACGCCATCGGCACTAGCTGGAGGCGCACCAATAGTTGCGTTCTCTAACATCTGCTTTAGCTGACGAATACGTGCTTCGATCTTGCCTTGCTCATCGCGTGCAGCGTGGTAGCCGCCATTTTCTTTTAAATCACCTTCGGCGCGAGCAGCTTCGATCTTCTTAATAACTTCAGTGCGACCTTCAGTTTCGAGGTTGGCGAGTTCAGCAGCTAAGCGATCAGCTGCTTCTTGCGTTAACCAGGTCTGTGAACTCATAAGGGAAAAGGGTAGTGCAGTTTAAAGACAGCGTAAAACGGTGGCAGTAGCAGCCAAATTACGCGTAGGAATGGTGGTGCTGCGATCGATATAGCCCTGGCCGGCAGGAATCACATCATCGATTTGGCCAACAATTAACTTATCAAAATCCCGAGCAACCAGAGTGCAAGTTAATTCACGATCTGCATCACGGCGGGTAGCTTCAAAACGAATTTCGGTTTCGCGATCATCGGTAACTGTGAATGAAATCAATCTAAACGTGATCTCTGGGCGAGCATGATGTAACCCGGCCCAAAGTAACCAGATCAGGCCAACGCTGAGAATTACTATAGCTATTGGTCGCCAACGAGCAGCAGGCTTTATGCC
>JBEINS010000164.1:0-2610 GCA_040377985.1 Candidatus Planktophila sp.
AAATCATCTAGGCTCGCGGCATGACTCACCCTGAAGGCGTAACACTTGGGCGGCGACTGGCAGCAATCTCCATTGATTGGCTTGCCTCATATGCGATTGCTTTTGGCTTCTTTGCCGGCGGTGGAACCTATGCCGAGCGGATTGTTGGCACTCGACTAACAACACCAATCATCTTTGTAGCCGAATACGCAATTCTAATCGCATTAACTGGCGCTTCTTTCGGACACAGATTATTGAGAATGAAAGTAGTCGATTTGAACCATGGCGGAGTGCCTAATTTTCGACAAGTTTTGATTCGCACCGGTTTGATGGCGTTAGTGATAACTGCGATTACCTACGACGAAGACGGCCGTGGAATTCACGAACGATTTAGTCAGACCAAATTAGCGCGAGCTTGATTAAAAGTTAGCGAACCTTCATTCCGCGAGTAGGCATTGGACCCTTTGGAATTGGCATGGCAATTCCACCAACAGCCTTAAGACGAGCTCTAACTTCGCGCATTTGATTAGCAGTTAACTTCTTAGGAAACTTCTTCATTCGCTTCTGCAACTTGCGAAGTGATACTTGACCTTCTTCGTTACCTACAACTAATTCATAAATTGGCACACCTGGGGCATAGCGCTCAGTCTTACGTTTTTCATCTTGCAAAAGCTGACGTACTGAGCCGCTACCTTCGCCAGTCAAAACGATGCCAGCACGACCAACTGAGCGATGGACCATGTCCTGATTTCTGGAAACAGCAACAGCTGGGGTTGTTGACCAACCTTTACGAATCGACATCAACACACTTGCGCCAGCGCCAATCTGTCCTTCAATCGAGGCGTAAGCGGCAGACCCTGCAACACGAGTAAAGATAAAGAAAGAAACTAAAGCCGCGAAAGGAGCTGAAACAAACCCTAGATATATCGGATGATCAATCGCAAAACCGATTGCGATACCAACAGCCCAGGCGGCGACAAAAATGCCAGCCATAGCAGCGCCAATCCATGGCTTTGCGGCCTTGGTTACTTTGTAGGCATCGCGAATTTCTTTGAATCTAGGTGCCTTGGGTTCAGTGGACTTATTTTTCTTTCGTTTAAACATGTCAGGAGTTTAGTGGAGCAGGCGCGGTACCACCAAGACGCGCGGGTGCCCAACGTTGGCCCGCATGGCTATCGGGGTATCTGCCTTGTACTTCATGCAACATTTCAATCATGGTTGCTCGCAACTGTGCCTCGCCAGCTTCGACATCGGCATCTTTGGCAAAGTGCATGGGTTCACCGAAAGTCACGAAAATTGGAAACTTATTTCGCTTAAGATTTCGCTTAACGCCTTTAGTCCAAATGCGCTGGCTGCCCCAAACAATGGTGGGAACAACTGGAACTCCGGCACCCATCGCCAATCGAATTACGCCAGATTTCAATTCCTTAATTTCAAAACTCTTGGAGATTGTGGCCTCTGGAAAAATGCCAATAATTTCACCGGCACGAAGTGCACGCAACGCCGCTACAAATGAGGCCGAACCGTTGGCGCGATCTACCGAGATGTGATGCATTCCGCGCATAAGTGGCCCAGCTAATTTGTTATCGAAAATTTCTTTCTTGGCCATGAAACGAACATAACGATTTACGGGTAGGGCAGCTGTGCCAGCTAGAGCGAAATCCAGGTAACCAACGTGATTGATTGCCAATATAGCGCCACCATTACGAGGGATATTTACATCACCAGTAAAAGTAAATTTCAATCCAAGGTATTTCCAGGCAGTCTTAAGTACTGCAATTACTGGGGGATATACGCGATCAGCCATTCAGCGCGGCTTTAGCTTCTTGAGCTTGTTTATATAAACGTCCGGCACGGTAACTAGATCGAACAAGTGGTCCACTCATGACACCAGAGAAACCAATTTCTTTCGCCTCAGCTGCAAGCTCCACAAATTCCTCGGGCTTTACCCAACGAATAACTGGGTGATGCTTATTAGTAGGTCGTAAGTATTGGGTAATCGTAATCAAGTCACAGCCAGCAGCATGTAGATCAACTAGTGCTTGGGAAACTTCCTCACGAGTTTCACCTAAACCAAGAATCAGATTGGACTTAGTGATCAGACCATAGTCACGCGCCATCGTGATCACGGAAAGCGACTTGTCATAAGTAAAAGCTGGTCGAATCTCTTTAAAAATGCGGGGCACGGTTTCGAGGTTATGAGCGAACACCTCAGGGCGGGTTTCAAAGATTTGATTGAGCAGTTCAGGATTAGCATTGAAATCTGGCGCCAACATTTCAACGCCAGTGCCTGGATTTAGCTCATGAACTTTGCGAATTGTCTCGGCATATAACCAAGCACCTTCATCGGGTAGATCATCACGGGTAACTCCTGTGATGGTGGCGTAATTTAATTGCATTTTCTTGATTGATTCAGCCACCTTGGTTGGCTCATTGCGATCAATCGGCAGCGGCTTACCAGTATCAATATTGCAGAAATCGCAACGACGGGTACAGCGATCGCCACCAATTAGGAATGTGGCTTCGCGATCTTCCCAGCATTCAAAAATATTTGGGCAAGCTGCTTCTTGGCAAACAGTGTGCAGACCCTCGCTCTTAACCAGTGAACGCAGTTGCGTATATTCCGGACCC
>JBEINS010000172.1:0-2422 GCA_040377985.1 Candidatus Planktophila sp.
GACGAATCTCAACTGCAATCTCGCGACCGGTACCAAGTAATTTACGGGCACCTGTTACGTCTAGGAATGCTTCATCAAGTGAAATTGGTTCTACTAGTGGCGTAAATGAATCGAAGATCTCCATTACTTTCGCCGAGACCTCGGAGTAGCGGGAATGATCTGGAGTAACAAAAATTGCATGTGGCGCCATTCGCTTTGCCCGACCAACTGGCATCGCAGCGCGAATTCCGTATTTACGAGCCGCGTAGTTTGCCGAGAGCACAACACCACGAGCACCTGCGCCAACTACAACTGCCTTACCGCGTAGTGATGGGTCATCTCGTTCAGCAACCGAGGCATAGAAAGCGTCCATATCAACGTGCAAAATCGTTGCGGTGCCCTCAGTTGGTTCGGTACTCATATCGCCACCTTATTAGATAACCATTGGTTATAGACATCAGATAGCGACCAAGCTGCATCGGCGCGTAGCGATACTCCCCTAGCGCCAGTGCGGCGCACTTCACCGCGAACTAATAACAATTGCGAGTTATAAAGCGTGCCAGCGTAATCAGTTTGGGCATCCGGAAAAAAGGTCGCATCACTGCAGCCATAACCATCATCTAACGTTAAGAAAATTACTCGCTTACCTGATCGAACCGGCGGTGTCTGCAAAGTTACTTTAACGCCAGCAACCAAGATTGAAGTTCGGGAACGCTGCTTTAAAAGTTCAGATGAGCGCACTGCGCCAATTGCATTTAGAAACTCACCGTAGAACTCGATCATATGATGCGTGACATCCATGCCTAGGCGCTCTACCTCATGTTGTACTTTTTCACTCTCGCGCAGTTCGGGTAACCCACTTGGAATAAGCACAGGGGGTGCAAAACCGAAAGTTAATTGAGAACCAGAGATTGCTTGAACTGGCCCTTGCTGCAGATCACTTAAATGCAATAAGAGATCGCGCCGATTTAATTCGGTGCTAGCTAAGTTATGTATCGCATCAAACGCCCCAGTAAGAATTAACGATTCAATAGTTGGCATCGCTGCCCCAGAGCGGCGGAAGAAATCTGCTAGATCAACATATGGTCGGGCCGCAATAATGCTTTCGATTTCGCGATCACTGATTCCACCCACTGTAGATAGTGAAATACGAATTGCACTGCCGTTATCTTCGACCCGATAAACCCGATCAGAGTAATTAATATCAAGCGGGGCAATCGTTAAACCTAATTGGCGGACCTCATCGAGAATTAACCGCTTCGGATACATGCCTGGGTCATGGGTTAAAACGCCAGCCAAGAAAGCTGCTGGGTAGTGAGTTTTTAGCCAAGCCGATTGATAAGTGGGAAGTGCAAAAGCTGCCGCATGTGCTTTACAAAAACCAAAGGAGGCAAAAGCGCGCAGAACTTCCCACACCTCATTTATTACCGGCAGCTCAAAGCCAGCTTCGGTGGCAGCCGGAAAGAACCAATCGCAGACTTCTTGCTGACCATCGCGATCGCCAAGTGCGCGCCGCTTCTCATCAGCTTGGGCCAATGAGACGCCAGCCATTTCAGCAATCATGCGGATTACTTGTTCGTGAAAGACCACCACGCCTTCGGTTTCAGCCAAAATATCGTGCAACCTGGGATGAATTAACTTGGCAGGTGACCAACCATGCCGGGCTTTTAGAAAGGGCGTGATCATGTCGCTTTTAACTGGCCCCGGGCGAAAGAGTGAGATCTCGATAATTAAATCGTTAAAAGTATTTGGTTCGAGTTTGCCAACTAATTCGCGCTGGCCCGGACTTTCAATTTGAAATATCCCGAGCGTCTTAGTCGATTTAATCAGTTCGAAAGTTTTCGCATCATCTAGTGCGACTGCATCGATCTCAATACTTTTAGCTTCAGTGCGTTCAATTTCTGACAGAGCAAAAGAAATACTTGATTGCATGCGTACACCCAAGATATCTAACTTCAGTAATCCAACTGCTTCGACATCGTCTTTATCGAATTCGACCATCGGATAACCACCAGCATTTAGCGTTAATGGTGCTCGATCTAGTAAGCCGCCATCAGATAAGACCACAGCGCATGGGTGCATCGCTAGGTGGCGCGGCAAACCATCGAGCCGTTCGGCTAATGAAATAGTCATAGCGGTAAGGGGCGCCGATAGATTTAAACTCTTTAGTTCGGGCAAGTTTGCGAGCGCTTGGGAAATATGACGTGCTCGCACATGTGGCAAAGACTTGGCGATTAGATCAATCTCGCCGAGTGACATTCCCATGGCAGCGCCAGTATCACGAATGGCATGGCGAGCCCGATAGGTATCAACCATTGCCACAGTTGCACAACGTGAGGTGTTGCCGGGTTTGCTCCAGTCACTATCGCCATAACGTTTGAAAACTAAATCGTAAATTTCTAAGCGGCGATCTGATTCCACATCGATATCAATATCGGGTAAC
>JBEINS010000148.1:0-2953 GCA_040377985.1 Candidatus Planktophila sp.
CATATTGCTGGTTGCTTCTTATGGGGTTGGAATGACACTGGTGCTGATCTTTGCGGGGCGTTTGATCGAGAGTCTCTATCGATACGGCGAAAGCATGGTCGATTCACGCAGCAGCGCACGCTTTGTGGTCGAACGAGCGCCGGCAATTGCAGCGACAATTCAAGTTATTGCTGGTTTCTTCCTTGTAGTCATTTCTTATGGCGCGCTAACCTAAGGGATGAAACAAAAGCTGCGTCGCCTAGTCCCAGCGATTGCACTATTTCTTTTTCTCTTTCCACTTACTAACGCAGAAGCTGCGGTTACAGCTGGCGCAAGTTGCAAGACGTCAGGCCAAATAGTTGTTGTAAAAGGTACTCAATTTAAGTGTGTGAAAAAAGGTAAGAAATTAATCTGGAGTAAATTCACCCAGAGCACGAAAGCAACACCTAAACCTTCACCAGTTCCAACCCCTAGTGCGACGCCAGTTCCAACGCCTAGTCCATCGCCAAGTCCATCAGCATCACCAATAAAACTAGTTCCAAATGAGGCCTTCATTGTTCAGAAGTTATTTGAAGAAATCTGGAATAGTCCGGCGACAAGCAAAACAAAAGTGAGGATTGAAATAGAACCGGCTCGAAAGGATTCTGATTGGGCCAGGCAGCAAGCTGATCTAACTAATATTTCTTTAGAGTTGTTTGCAAAAATGGGCTTCGATATAAAGACAGATTCGACCGTATACATTGGCTGGGGGTTTGACTGGCTAAACAATTACATGCCAAAAAATAGCTGGTGCTACAACGCGACCTGGTCTGGTGGCGGCGCGTGTGGAGAAGGCATCTTGTTCTTGAATTTGAAACATACTGCTGATTGGATCAGATCTGGCGATAAAGAAATTCCATTCCCCTCAAAGCAAGTTCAGTTTGTAGCAACCGCAGTCACGGTCCATGAATTAGCCCATCAAGCACAGAGAGACTTTGCCGAGAGCAACGGAAAAACTGTAAGTTTTTACCCCGCTTGGATCCGCGAGGGAGCTGCGATGATGCTGCAAATTGGTGGCTATGCAAAGTATCACGGTATTTCTTACATAGAAGCTCGCGATATTATGTTGTATACCGGGGCAACGTTTCAGGGTTGCGGAGATGCGAAAATACTGGAAATGCTGATGTCAAATAATCATCCAAGAAATTGCAACTACACCGCAGGAATGCTCGCTGCTGAGTATCTTGCGGCCACTACAAAGGATTTAAGCAGCGCGTTTTCATTTGCTGGCAGTAAGTTAGATGGGCTTGGTCCCAATTTCAATAACCAGACCGGAATCTCAGAAGAGACTTACCGCCTGGTGATGAAAGAAATATTCAACCTTGATATCAGCGTTTGGGATCCGCTTGTTGAGAAATACTACGGAACTTGGGCTCCTTGAGCTCGCTCAAGCTCCTCTCTTAAACTAGTTATGAGAGGGAATCGCAGCAGGAGTTAACGCAGGCCACTCTGATTTCGGGATCTTTAAATATTGATACCACTCTGTATAGAACTTTTCTCGGGAGATCCCAAAGGCCGAGTTGAATGATTCAGTCCAATTATCTGAGACTCCATAAAGGGTAACAAAATTGAATAACGCTTCAAAACCACCATGTCTTGCCACAAGTAATTCAACTGCATAGAAATTCTGACTTGAGGCGCAACTTCCACCCCAGTTTCTGTCTTTTGATTCAAAACCTTGGAGTGTTTTAGTGCATAACTTTGTTGGAAATTGATCAATCAATTTTGCTGATGTGATGTAATCAAAATAATTTAACTTCCGAGAATTCTGATCGGAAATTGCTAAGGCGGAAAATAGCTGTACAAATCCCTCACGAATCCATGCCGGAATTTGATTTTTTGAACCGTTATATGCGAGGTCGCCATATTGTGCTTGTAACTCGAACATTGTTGCAACGTCATGTGCCACTAGATAATTGATAGTTTCCATCTGAGTTGGCGTAAGTTTTCGGCCCTCGAACTTCTCACTTTCTGCAATATTTAACGCAAAGTAGGGATATGCCATCTGAATATGACCGCAGTAAATTCCCATTGGTTGTTCTGGTACCGATCTGCCGCAAGCAATTGGTCTACCGGTAGCGGCTAACCATTCTTTAGTATCTCCGAAGATTGAAATTGGTTCTGGTAAAAGTTTGTAGCCGTTACCAACGAAAGTAGATATCAAAATGTTTGCAGGTTTAGTCACCTCTTGCCACGATGAATCGAAGCCGGGTTCAATAATTAGCTTTAAAGGTACATACGAGCTAGTACTTTTCTCTCGCCACTGCGTCCAGAGGCCGCTGATTTGCTTAACTACTTTTTCGTGCTCACTTAGGGGTTTTGGCGGAACCACCGCGACACCCTTACTCCAAACTAATTTGTTTTTAGATTTAACGCACGTATATTTGAATTTTGAGTCAACAGTTGTATCACCTAGCTTCTTGCAAGTTGATCCTGCTTTAACAGCTGCGATTGCACTAGGCGCTAAGAATGAAAGCACCAAAGAAGCGAGAATAATAAAAATAAAGTGGGTTCGCTTCATCCTGCGGCCAATTTAAATCTCGACGCCGATGTACTTGGTCTCTAAGAATTCGTGAATGCCATCGAAGCCGCCTTCGCGGCCAAGGCCTGATTGCTTTACGCCACCAAATGGCGCGGCAGGATCTGAGATCACGCCACGGTTGATTGCAACCATTCCGGATTCGATCGCCTCTGCCATGCGAAGTGCTCGCTTGAGATCTTCTGAATACACATAACTAATCAGGCCATACTCGGTGTTGTTGGCAAGTCTGATTGCCTCTTCATCGGTATCGAAGGTAACGACAGGGGCTACAGGTCCAAAGACTTCATGGTTCAAGATTGGGTTATCTGATGCCACTTCAATCACGGTTGCTGGATAGAAAGCTCCCGGACCATCAGGAAGTGTGCCACCAACAATAACTTTTCCGCCACTTGC
>JBEINS010000054.1:0-6410 GCA_040377985.1 Candidatus Planktophila sp.
AGCGATCCATCGAAGTGGTTCGTCGCAAGCTTTACGAACTAAGCGAACGCCAACAGCCTTATCGCCTTCAAAGCCAAGATCGCCTTCAAGTGCATCAGCTGCATGTACTAGTGCTGCGCCGCCGCCAACCACAATGCCTTCTTCAACTGCGGCACGGGTTGCAGAAATCGCATCTTCTAGACGGTGCTTCTTTTCTTTCAATTCAACTTCAGTATGTGCGCCAACTTTAATTACGCAAACGCCACCAGCGAGTTTTGCAACGCGCTCTTGTAGCTTTTCGCGATCCCAGTCAGAGTCAGTATTTTCGATCTCTTTGCGAATCTCCGAAACGCGAGCTGCAACTACTGCTTTATCGCCAGCACCATCAACGATTGTTGATGCATCCTTTGAGATCACAACGCGACGTGCGCGACCGAGAGATTCGAGACCGATTTGATCTAGCTTCATGCCAACTTCGGCTGAGATAACTTCGCCACCGGTTAAGATTGCGATGTCTTGCAACATAGCCTTACGACGATCGCCGAAACCAGGTGCCTTAACAGCTGCTGAGGCGAATACGCCACGCATACGGTTAACAACTAGCGTAGAAAGCGCTTCGCCTTCAACATCTTCAGCGATGATCAATAGTGGCTTTGAAGTCTGGGCAACTTTTTCCAGGATTGGTAGCAGCTCAGCTAGAGCTGAAATCTTTCCACCTGAGATCAATACGTAGGCATCTTCTAGAATTGCTTCCATGCGATCTTGATCAGTTACAAAATATGGTGAGATGTAACCCTTATCGAATTGCATACCTTCAGTGAACTCAAGTTCAAGTCCAGTAGTAGATGCTTCTTCAACCGTGATTACGCCATCTTTGCCAACTTTATCCATCGCTTCGGCAATTAAGTCACCGATGCCACGATCTTGAGCTGAGATGGTTGCTACGTCAGCGATCTGTTCCTTGTCTTTTACAACAGTGGCATTGGCCTTAAGAGCAGCTGAAATTGCAGCAACTGCGGCTTCGATACCAATTTTAATATCCATTGGTTGCGCACCAGCGGCAAGGTTACGAAGACCTTCCTTAACCATTGCTTGAGCAAGGACTGTTGCAGTTGTTGTTCCGTCACCAGCAACATCGTTGGTCTTGGTTGCAACTTCTTTAACTAGTTGAGCACCCATGTTTTCAACTGGATCAGAGAGTTCAATCTCTTTTGCAATTGTTACGCCATCGTTTGTGATGGTTGGGGCGCCGAATGTTTTTGAGATAACTACGTTACGACCCTTAGGTCCAAGTGTTACCTTGACGGTGTCAGCCAGAATGTTGACACCGCGCTCCATGGCGCGGCGGGCTTGTTCGTCAAACTGTAAGGACTTGCCGGCCATTAGTTCTTCACAATTACAGCGAGAATGTCGCGAGCAGATAGAACTAAATATTCTTCAGCGTTGTACTTAACTTCAGTTCCGCCGTACTTGCTATATAGAACTACATCGCCAACTTTGACATCCATTGGAACGCGAACGCCATCATCAAAGCGACCTGGACCAACTGCAACAACGGTGCCTTCTTGAGGCTTCTCTTTTGCAGTATCTGGAATTACCAGACCTGACGCCGTAGTTGTCTCTGCTTCATTAGCTTTAACTACGATGCGGTCTTCTAGTGGCTTAATGGTTACGGCCATGATTAGAGCTCCTTTTAAAATCGATTTCACTAGAGGCTGCAATTAGCAGACTCGGGTCTTGAGTGCTAATGCCAAGCCTATGCTGGGCTATTCCCGCGATCAAATCGAGATTTGAGTGACTGGCAGGCTCGATTGAGCGTCAAAAGAGATTGGGCTAGCAGATCTGCCAGCGCTGACCATAAGCGAGCCCAGGGCGGCGACCATGGCCCCGTTATCGGTGCATAGACCTGGGCTGGGGATTCGAAGGGTTATGCCTTGGGCGGCGCAGCGCTCTGTGGCCACTTGGCGCAAGCGCGAATTAGCCGCTACCCCACCGGCAATGACCAATGAATCAATGCCGGTTTTCTTAGCTGCGGCAATTGCTTTAAGAAGTAAGACATCGACGATTGCTTCTTGGAAAGAGGCCGCTACATCATTTTTTGCATATGTCGGAGTTGCCTCCAGATATCGAGCAACTGCAGTTTTTAGTCCAGAGAACGAGAATTCAAAAGGTCTAGTTTCCCAATCTTTACTGGTGGTTAGACCGCGTGGAAAATCAATCGCAGTGGTGCTGCCTGACTTGGCAATGAGATCAATTGCTGGGCCACCTGGAAACCCTAAATCCATGATGCGTGCAATTTTATCGAAGGCCTCACCAGCTGCATCATCCATGGTTTCGCCGAGTTTAATTATTTCACCAGTGATGTCATTGACTTGTAATAGTGATGAATGGCCACCACTTACTAGCAACGCAATAGTTGGTTCGGCGGGTAGGTCGTGAGTTAAATAATCAACGCTGACGTGAGCAGCTAAATGATTGACGCCATAAATTGGTTTATCAAGTGCTAACGCTAATCCAGCAGCAGCCGATGTTCCAACAAGTAAAGCGCCAACTAAACCAGGACCTGCTGTGACGGCCACGGCATCTAAATCACTTAGTGAAATTTTGGCATCTGCAATTGCTTTAGTTAAAGCTGGTTGCATTGCTTCCAGGTGCGCACGAGAAGCTACTTCAGGTACTACTCCCCCAAAGCGTGCATGTTCCTCAACACTTGAAGCAATTACATTTGCCAGCAATGTGCGGCCGCGCACGATGCCAATTGCAGTTTCATCGCAAGATGTTTCGATGCCCAGAACTAGCGCTTCGCTCATTTAAGTTCCTTGCGCATAATTAAGGCATCGACACCTAGTCCGTAGTAATTCGCTCGAGTTGAAATCTCTTCGTAGCGGGCAAAGTTGTATAGGCGAATCGCACTTTCGTTTTTGGTATCAACTTCGAGGATTACCTCGGTGGCGCCTTTTGCTTTTGCCCAGCTCTCTAACTCTGCCAACATCTGTTGCGCTAGGCCTTGCCCTCTAAAGTCAGGCAAAATCGCAATAGTAAGCAGGTCTGCAGGCACTCCCGCGGCCACCACCATGATTCCGGCATAGCCAATAATTGAGCCATCTTTGAGTGCCAAAATAAATTGGCGGGTTCCACCGAGGCCGGCAATCTCTTCTTTAAATTGTGCTTGCGACCATGGGTAATCTGGAAACAAGCTTCGCTCTAGTGAAGTTAGCACTGGCACATCGAGCACTGTGGGTTGGCGATAAGTAATCATTTGCGATCCGCCGTAGCAACCGCATCTGGGCGACGCAAATAAATTGGTTCGCTAACTTCATCGGTAAGCGAAGTGAAAAATTGCGGATCTGGAAATAACGAATCAATTACTCTAATTCCGCGAGCTGCAACTACAGCTGGCAAATCAACAGCTGGTCCTTCAACTCGAACGCCATTTGTGTAACGTGCCCAATAAACTTCCTTGCGCCGCGCATCAATTGCCACAATAAAATCTGGTTCACTAACCTGTAATGCAATTGCATCAAGTGAACAGTAACCGCGCACCGGAATATTTCTAGCCCAAGCAAAAGTTTGTGCAAATGTTATTCCAACTCGCAAGCCCGTATATGGCCCCGGCCCCATGCCAACTAAGACTTCAGTAATTTCACGATTCTTTATCGCAGCATGTACTAATTCTGGCAACGCTGGCCCGTGTGACATGGCGCCATCACGAGACTCATTGAAAACAACTTTGCCGTTTTCAATTATGACCACTGATGTTCTAGAGGCGGCGGTGTCGATCGCTAAAGTACTCATAAAGTAAACCCGGCCCAACGTGTACCAACGCCAACAGCGCTTACCTGTCTAACTTCATCGCTGCGATCAATATTTATTTCTAACCGATCTTCAGAAAGTCGGGCTGCTTCAGTGCCACCCCATTCAACAACTGTTACCGACCCAGGTAACGCTGAATCTAAATCGAGATCATCTAGATATAAACTGGCTTGGCCATCAATTAGTAATCGATAAGCATCAACGTGAATTAGTGGCAGTGAGCCTTGGTGGACTCGTGAGATAACAAAGGTTGGTGAAGTAATTCCGCTGACACCTAAAGCGCTACCAATACCTTGCGTTAACAGGGTCTTACCAGCACCAAGTGGGCCATTTATAAGGACTAAATCGCCGGCAACGAGTGAGGTCCCGAGCTTTGCCCCTAAGGCAAACATTTCATCGGGAGTTGCAATTGCGATCACTGAGAAAGTTTACCTACTAAAAAGAATGAAGGGCCCGAGTTGCCCCGGGCCCTTCATTCCTTAATTAAGCAGTTACCAGGTGTACTTCAAATCAGCTGGACGGTAATCCAAATCTGAGTTCAAGCCTGGTGCTCTCTTGATGTACTGCTGTAGATAGCCAGGTGTTCCGACTTTTCCAGTATCAGCAGCATGAGCCAAGATCTTTACCCATGCCATCATCTGCTTCAAGGTGAAGTTCTGATGACCAACACCTGATGGTGCTGGTGGGCCAGATAGATTTGGCAGACCTTGTGCGGTGTAAACCGTGTAGGTCTCAGGTGTCATTGCATAAAGTGAAGCAACGTTCCAGATTGGCTTTAGCTTGGCAGCTGCAGCACGCTCTGCTGAAGTAGCTGCAGTATCGCGAGCAGCTTCATAAGTTGCGAACTTAGCATCGTATATTGCACGAGCCTTATCTACATAGAGAGCACTGTTACCAGCAAATACCAGACGATCTGCTTCATTTGAAAGCAGTACAACTGGCTTAGTGGTATCGAACTTGCTCTTATCGAGCGCCTTTAACTTAGCGACTGCTGCTGCATCACCAGTTACGCGTGGCGCTAGTGAAAGAACGCCAAGCATGGCTGCGATTGCGCCATCACCTGATAGACCTAAGTTATAGCGACCAGAATCAGCTGGATCTAGCAAGCTAAACCAGTTGGTCTTGGTGTTGTCATAGAAGCCAGGACCGGTGATTTCAGAGATCGCTTGACCGCCGAAAGTTCCGGTTGCAATTGCTTCACCGAAGTTTTCTAGAATTGCAACTGTTGCGTTAATGCTCTGTTCAGCAATAACGGGGCTAGTTGTAATGCCATCCATGTGAGCACTCTTTGCTGGCAAACCAATCAAAAGACCAGTTAGCAATAGCGCTGAACGTTGTGGTATTCCTGAACCCTTTAGCGCTGCAGGATATTCAAGTCCTGGTGCGCCGAGGTTTCCGCCCCACGCAGTTAACAGTGCAACAACTTTGCCAAATTCAGCAGCTGCTGCATAGTGGCCCGCTAAACCTTTAGTGCCCATCGCTGCGCAACCTTTAATGGTTGGGTCAGCAAAAACACTCAAGATGTAGAAAGCATCGCAAAGTGCTTGCAGTGATTGACCGATTGATGGAGTAACACCGGCCATGATGCCGACTGAGTCAGCATAAGTTGGGTACTTCTCAACAAATGGGGTGATGATCGAACCAGCTTGTGATGATCCGTATACAACACCTTTCTTTACGGTGTATTTAGCCTTTACGGTGTCGATTAGCTCCTTGAGCATTTCAACGCGATCAGCAGTATTCCAGCCACGTAGACCACCTGTTGATACACCGTCGTAAGTTGCTAAGCCGTAACCAGCACGCAACATCGCTGTCTCTGGCACATTGCTTGGTGTTAATTCTTCAACACCCTTAGGAACTGTGATTACACCAGGAAGTGGATAGGTGAAACGAATTCCGTGGTTCCAGTAGAAGAAAGTTCCACCAAATTTAGCTGGAACTTTAATCAAGTAACCAGCGCCATTACTTAAGGTGCCAGTACATGTCTCAATGCCATCAGAGGCCTTAGTACATGTTGGCGCACCCGCGTAAGCACTAGGTGCGATTGCAACTGCTGCAGTTGAGAGAAGTGCTGCTGCACCAATTGCGGCAATTAATTTGCGCATAGAAATAGTTTTCATTTTTACCTACTAGTTCTTTGGTAGAGCATCGGCAGCAATTGCTGGACGCTTATAAGTGGAGACTGTTACTGGACCATTTCCAGAATCAGTTGAATAAACAACGCGAGTTCCGCCTACTGGCTGCAGAACAGTTGCTGCGTCATATGCGCCAATCCAGAAACCACTAAATGCTTCGTGATTGGTTGGTGAATATTGCAGTGGTGTAAATGCGGCGCTTTCAATCTTGCTGCCATTGGTATTTAAATAATCAATGAAGCAGACACGAGTCAAAACGGCCTTCTTGGCATTTGCTTGGCAAGCCTTATTGTTCTTAGCTGAGAAAGTTGACTTGACGTTCAAAGTACCCATAAGAGCACCTGTTGCCATGTAGCCAATATTCATACCTTGCATAACGTTGTTATCCCAACGCTTGTCAGCACCCTTATTGAAGTCATCATTGATCTTCTTAAAAGCTGTGACATATTCATCGGTGGAATCTCCAGGAGCTGGCGCATGTGA
>JBEINS010000035.1:0-8262 GCA_040377985.1 Candidatus Planktophila sp.
AACGCGACTAGCCGCAATTTTCTCATCAGTCATTCCTGCAAATATCGGACCAATAAGAAGCGCTCGTATCTCTGATATCGATATCTTGTCGCAATACGGAAAAGTAATATTTGCTTATAGTGGCGCGCAGCGAGCAATGCTCACAGTAATTGCTAATACAAATCTTTGGGATTACGGGGCTCAACGTCAGTCACCGACTATTTACACTCGAGATGAGAATAACCCAGCACCATATGACATGGTCTTACGAGGCGATTTACTGCTGGAAAAAGCTAAGGCCGATGAACGAGATATTGCGATTTCTAAATCAGCTGGCTGGAGTTTTGGCGAAGCTCCGGTAGGTGGCGTGGCTATTGATTCGGTAGCACTGCGATGGCCAGCATCAAAGTACGAAGCAACTTGGTCGAAAGTCGAAAAACGCTGGCTGTTAAGTAACGGCGGGGTTGCTAATTTCGCAGCCAGCGGCAAACAGTTGGGTCCAACTACTTTCGTTATTCAAACCGTTGAAATGTCAGATTCTATTTATCGCAGCGCTGATGGTAGTTACACGCCGTTATCCGAAACTGTTGGATCTGGCACTGGCTACATCTTGCGGGATGGTCGATCTTTCAAAGCTAACTGGAGCAGGCCAGCGGCTGAATCTGGCACAACCTGGACCTTGGCCGATGGCAGTGAGATCAAATTCGCAGCAGGATCAATTTGGGTGGCGCTAATTGATCGCAAGCCTGACTTCACGCTCACCGCGCCAACTTCACCTGATTCAAAGTAGAGTAAGCACCCTGATCGCAGGCTAACTACTTGCCAAGAAAAGCTAACTAGGAGCAGCACTATGAGCCAGAACGTAGGAACAGCACGAGTAAAGCGCGGCATGGCAGAGATGCTAAAAGGTGGCGTCATCATGGACGTTGTTAATGTCGAGCAAGCCAAGATCGCTGAAGCAGCAGGAGCTGTGGCAGTAATGGCACTCGAGCGCGTACCTGCAGATATTCGTGCTCAAGGTGGCGTTGCTCGCATGTCTGACCCTGACATGATTGAGAAAATCAAAGCTGCGGTGTCAATTCCAGTGATGGCAAAAGCTCGTATTGGTCATTTTGTGGAAGCGCAAATCTTACAGAGCCTAGGCGTTGACTATATTGATGAATCTGAAGTCTTAACTCCAACAGATATGGAAAACCATATTGATAAATGGAATTTCACTATTCCTTTTGTTTGTGGAGCGACCAACTTAGGTGAAGCACTTCGTCGTATAAATGAAGGTGCAGCAATGATTCGCTCAAAGGGCGAAGCAGGTACTGGCGATGTGTCGAATGCGATGACACACATGCGTTCAATTGGTGGTGACATTCGACGCCTGTCAGCCCTTCGTGAAGATGAACTTTATGTAGCGGCAAAAAATATGCAAGCTCCTTATGACTTAGTGAAGGAAGTTGCGCAAACTGGAAAGTTGCCAGTAGTCCTTTTCACCGCTGGCGGAATTGCAACTCCTGCCGATGCTGCGTTAATGATGCAGATGGGCGCCGATGGCGTATTTATCGGTTCTGGTATTTTCAAATCTGGCGATCCAGCATCACGCGCTGCTGCATGTGTTAAGGCGACAACGTTTTTTGATGATGCAAAAGTATTAGCAGATGTTTCGCGTGGCTTAGGTGAAGCAATGGTTGGCATTAATGTTGCTGATCTTCCAGTTGCACATCGCTTAGCTGAGCGCGGTTGGTAATTTAAGGTTCTTTAAATCATGCGAGTTGGGGTTCTAGCGCTGCAAGGCGATTTTCGCGAACACCTCTTTGCACTTGAAGAATGTGGCGTTAACGCCAGCATCGTTCGCCGGCCAAGTGAGTTAGCTGCAGTAGATGCTCTTGTTCTACCGGGTGGGGAATCAACTGCAATTGCTAATTTGGCTCGCAGTTTTGACATGTTCGAACCGCTTAGGGCTCGCATTTCTGCGGGAATGCCAGTTTACGGATCATGTGCGGGAATGATTTTGCTGGCTGATCGAGTATTAGATGCAGCCGTTGGGCAAGAAACTTTTGGTGGTCTGGACATCACAGTTCGTCGCAATGCTTTCGGACGCCAAGTTGATTCATTTGAAACAGACTTGGATTTCACTGGCATTACCAATCCACCAGTGCGCGCAGTCTTTATCCGAGCACCTTGGGTGGAATCCGTAGGTCCTAGCGTTGAAGTTCTCGCAACGATTGAACATGCTGTGGCCGTTCGTCAAGGCGCCCTTCTAGCTACGAGTTTTCATCCCGAATTAACCGGGGATAATCGAATTCATCGCTTCTTTATTGAATCGGTAGCGCGTCCAGCTTTGGAAAGAGCTGCGGTAAAGTAGTTCCATAACTTTCATCGGTAGTTACGGTGAAATTTCTAGGGGGTAGATCATGTCCGGCCATTCCAAATGGGCAACGACAAAGCATAAGAAGGCGATCATCGATAGCCGTCGCGCTAAGAACTTTGCCAAATTGATCAAAGCTATTGAGGTTGCTTCTCGTAATGGTGGTCCGGATATCGATGGCAATCCAACGCTCTTTGATGCAATTGCTAAGGCCAAGAAGAATTCAATGCCGGCAGATAATATTGATCGTGCGGTTAAGCGCGGAGCTGGTCTTGAGTCTGGCGGCGCTGATTGGCAAACCATTATGTATGAAGGTTATGGCCCAAATGGGGTCGCGATCATGATCGAATGTTTAACCGATAGCCGCAATCGTGCTGCATCTGAAGTGCGCGTTGCAGTCACTCGTAACGGTGGCAGCATGGCTGATCCAGGTTCGGTCGCTTACTTGTTTAATCGTAAAGGCGTAATTATTGTTAATAAGAGTGGTGAGTTAACTGAAGATTCGGTTCTAGAGGCAGTCCTAGATGCTGGCGCTGAAGAAGTAAATGACTTAGGTGAATCCTTCGAAGTCGTATGCGAGGCGAGTGATCTAGTGGCGGTGCGAACTGCCCTGCAAACTTCGGGCATCGACTATGAGTCAGCAGATTCTTCCTTCCTGCCCTCGATGACGATTCCACTTGATGCCGAAGGTGCTACTAAAGTTTTCGAATTAATTGATGCGATTGAAGAACTAGATGATGTGCAGAATGTGTTTAGCAACTTTGATGTATCTGATGAGGTAATGGCGAGCCTGACTTAACATGTCTGAGCCAGTATCTAGGCTGAGCAAATGAAGGTTCTCGGGATCGATCCAGGTTTAACGCGCTGCGGAATTGGCGTTGTTGAGGGATCAATCGGTGCTCCCTTGCAGATGGTCTCAGTCGGGGTAATCCTGACTTCATCGCAAGACCCAACTGAGGTTCGGTTGTTGCAACTTGAACGAGAAATTCAACTCTGGATCACGGAATTTAAACCTGATGTGATTGCGATCGAAAGAGTTTTCTCGCAACACAATTTGCGCACAGTAATGGGAACCGCGCAAGCAGCCGGAATCGCGCTGTTACTTGCGGCGCGAAATCAGATCAAGGTTGTTATGCACACCCCAAGTGAGGTCAAGGCGGCCGTGACGGGTTCTGGTCGAGCCAATAAAGCACAGGTATCGAAGATGGTGCTAAATATTCTCAAGTTGGACGAAGCGCCAAAGCCTGCTGACAGTGCAGACGCGTTAGCGTTAGCGATCTGCCACATCTGGCGCGGCGGCGGTAATAGTAAAGTTGCAGCAGCGCTGGCCGCTGAGAAAACTCGAATTGCATCCCTTAAGAAGACAGGAACAGCTAAGAAATGATTGCAACGCTAACTGGGGAGATCAAGTCGATCTCACTCGACCGCGCAATCATTGAAGTTGGGGGAGTCGGACTTTCGGTTAATTTAACTCAAAATGCTGCTGCGCATTTAAATCTGGGAACGATCGTAACCTTTCACACCTCGCTAGTAGTGCGTGAAGAATCGTTAACGCTCTATGGGTTTTTGACTGCTGAATCAAAACAACTCTTTGAACAAGTGCAGACTGTTAGTGGCATCGGGCCCAAGGTTGCACTCGCAATTTTGGGTTCCCTCACTCCGCAAGACTTGGCAGCAGCAATCGCAACTGAAGATATTGCAGCAATTGAGCGAGTTCCTGGGATCGGGCGAAAAGGCGCTCAACGTTTGATTCTTGAATTAAAAGGAAAACTTTCAGATCTATCTGAAGGTGCTCGTGTTACCAACCATCAGCCAGCTTGGCGAGAGCAACTTACAAATGCCTTAATTTCACTTGGTTTCACACCAAAGAACTCAGATCGAGCAATTACGATAATTGTTAATGAGCTGCAAGGCGATGGCATCGACCCGGCTGATCTGGAATTAAGCGAATTGTTAAAGAGAGCTTTACAAAGTGGTGGTCGTAAATAATGGATAACGAAGATCGTTTAATCTCACCTGTGGCTGGCCTGGATGAAACAGCAGCTGAAGGCGCGTTGCGGCCAAAAGATTTACAAGAATTCATTGGTCAAGAACGCGTGCGTCAGCAAATTGATGTTCTATTAACAGCGGCAAAGCATCGTGGTACTAGTGCAGATCACATTTTATTAAGTGGGCCACCAGGCCTTGGTAAGACAACTCTGGCACTGATTCTGGCAGCTGAGATGAATACTCCGATTCGAATCACATCTGGCCCAGCCATCACTCACGCGGGTGATCTTGCTTCGATTCTTTCGTCATTGGTTGAAGGTGAAATTCTTTTTATTGACGAGATTCATAGATTGCCCAGACCGGCTGAAGAATTACTCTATTTAGCCATGGAAGATTTTCGAGTAGATATTGTGGTTGGCAAAGGTCCAGGCGCTACGGCGATTCCGTTGGAACTGCCCAGATTCACATTGGTTGGTGCAACAACTCGCGCCGGATTACTACCAAGTCCATTGCGTGATCGTTTTGGCTTTACAGCGCAATTGGATTTCTATGCCGAATCAGAATTGGCCCAAGTGATTGCCCGTTCTGCCACCTTGTTGGGATTAGCAATTGAAGCCAAAGCAATCGAGCAAATAGCGAGTCGGTCACGTGGCACACCACGTATTGCGAATCGGTTACTTCGCAGAGTTAGGGATTACGCCCAAGTGAAAGGATCAACCAAACTTTCTCTCGTGCATGCAAACGAAGCTCTGGAAATGTATGAAGTAGATGCCGCCGGGCTTGATCGGCTAGACCGCTCGGTACTCACAGCCCTAGTCGAAAGATTTGGCGGGGGACCAGTTGGCCTTTCAACGTTGGCGATAGCAGTGGGCGAGGAAACCGAGACAGTTGAGTCGGTAGCTGAGCCTTTTTTGGTTCGAAATGGCTTTATCGCGCGCACCCCGCGCGGTCGAGTGGCCACAGCTCTTGGTTGGTCACATCTGGGCAAAGTTGCGCCTGCTGGCGCTGCTTCGCTTTTCGACACACCGCTAAATGACGCCTAGACTCACCTCTTATGTCAACACCTACAAAACCTGTTAAGAGCACCGGTCGTCCAGCTCGCACACTTGCGATCTTGACTGGCGCCTTTGTCCTATTAATTGCTGCCGTCTTCATCCAAGGTGCAACTGCCGTTCGCTTAGGTCTAGACCTACGCGGTGGCACAAGCGTGACCTTGCAGCCACGCATTGGTGTGGGCGAGACTGGCAAGGTCACCTCTGAGGCAATTGATCAAGCGGTCTCGATTATTCGTCAACGTGTTAACTCACTTGGTGTTGCCGAGAGTGAAGTCGCATCACAAGGTTCAGGTACTAATCGACAGATCGTAATTTCAGTTCCTGGCGAAAGTGGTCGTCGCGTTATTGAGTTAGTTGGCCAAACTGCCGAACTTCGTTTCCGTCAAGTACTTGCCGAAACATCTGGAGTTCCAACAACAGCAACTGATGCAGCGGCAACACCGCCTGCTGGAATTAGCCCAGAGCTAAATGCACTTTATGCAGCTTTGGATTGCACCATTCCAGAAAATCGTCAAGGAACTGGTAGCGATGTTGCAACCGATGTAATCCTTGCTTGTTCAAATGATGGTGGCGCGAAATATATTTTGGCTGGCGCAGAGGTTCTTGGCCGTCAGGTCTCTAAGGCAACTGCAGCAGTCGATCCGACAACCGGTGGAAACTGGAGCGTATCTTTGACTTTCGATGGTGAAGGTACAAAAGCCTTCGGGGATCAAACAGCTCGAGTAGTTTCGCTAACTGCTCCGCAGAACCAGGTAGCAATTGTTCTCGATGGGCTAGTTGTATCAGCTCCGCGAATCAATGAAGCAATCCGTGGTGGCAGCGCACAGATCACTGGAAACTTTACGCAATTAGAAGCGCAGGACTTAGCAAATGTTCTGAAGTACGGTTCCTTGCCACTGGCATTTGATCGTGGAGAAGTTCAACAAGTTTCACCAACTCTTGGTGCTGATCAACTTTCGGCAGGCCTACTAGCTGGTGGTTTAGGCCTAGGTCTGGTTCTTCTTTATTCAGTTCTCTACTATCGCGGACTTGGCTTGGTAACAGTCGGTTCGCTAACAGTTGCAGCTGGAATGATCTACTTATTAGTTCTGCTGCTTGGTGAATGGATTGGCTTTACGCTCACGCTGGCAGGTATTGCCGGAATTATTGTCGCCATTGGTATTACCGCCGACTCGTTTATCGTTTACTTCGAACGTATTCGAGATGAGCTACGTGAAGGCAAGTCGCTTCGTTCAGCCGTTGAAACGGGCTGGATAAGAGCCCGCCGAACTATTGTGGTGGCTGACTCGGTTTCGATCATTGCCGCAGTGTTGCTCTACTTCTTAGCTGTTGGTGGCGTTCGCGGATTCGCGTTCACGCTAGGCCTAACAACCTTGGTGGATCTACTCGTGATCTTCGCATTCACTAAACCAATGATGACGATTCTCTCAAAGTGGAAATTCTATGCAAGCGGTCATCCGCTCTCTGGTTTGTCCAAGAAGAGTTCTGGCATCGAAGAAACAAATAACGTTCAAGTATCAACCACAGGCATGGGGGCGTAAAGAAATGGCACACGGAACAACGCTAGGTGCACGTCTCTATAGTGGTGAGACTTCATTCGATTTCATTGCCTCCCGCAAACGTTGGTATGCCGTCTCTGCGCTGCTACTAGCCATTTCTATTGGCACAATAGTTTTCCAAGGTTTACACCTTGGTATTGAGTTCAAGGGTGGATCTAGCTACACAGTTACCAAAATTGGAGCTACTGTCGAAGAAGCTCGTTCTGCAGTTGAATCTGCTGGCGTTACGTCAGAAGTAATCGTGCAGACCGTTGGCAACGACAAGATTCGTGTTCAAACAGGTTCGCTCACAACTGCGCAATCAAATGCAGTTCAAGATGCCCTTGCTGCCAAGTTCGCTATCAACGTCGAAACTATTGATACCCAGATCATCGGTCCTTCCTGGGGTAAAGAGATCACTAAAAAAGCTCTCTATGGTCTAATCGCGTTCTTGCTAGCGGTAATGCTTTACCTGGCAATGGCCTTTGAACCTAAAATGGCGATTGCCTCAATTGTGGCTGTTATTCACGATGTGATTATTACGGTTGGAATTTACGCTCTTGTTGGTTTCGATGTAACGCCAGCTACGGTTATCGGGTTTCTAACGATTCTGGGTTACTCACTTTATGACACGGTTATTGTCTTCGATAAGGTTCGCGAAAATACGCGATCGATTACAACAACTGGAAAATCAACTTATTCACAAGCGACAAACTTGGCCGTGAACCAGACCATCGTGCGCTCTTTGAATACTTCAATAATTGCTCTGCTTCCAGTTGGTTCGATTCTGTTCGTAGGAGCTGGACTTCTTGGCGCAGGAACGCTGAAGGATCTTTCACTAGCCTTGTTTATCGGTCTAGCTATTGGTACTTACTCATCACTATTTATCGCGCCACAAGTTCTCTCTGGTCTGCGCGAGCGTGAGCCAGCAATGATCGCTTTGGCTAAGCGCGTAAATGCACGTAGCGGAGTTGCATCAGTTACAGCAGATACTGGATCGGATGCGATCCAAAATCGTGGCCCACGTAACCAACCAAAACGTAAAGCCAAGAAAAAGTAATAACTTAGCTATTCAAGTAACTAACCACCGTGTTGTTAACTAGAATCCGATTATGGACACTCTGTTAGCGCCGGTGGTTAGTGCTTTAACAGAGCATCATCCTGGGGATAAGTTAGAGAATCTGCAACGCGCATTTTTAGTTGCTAAAAAAGCCCACACAGGTCAAATGCGTAAATCTGGTGAAGATTACATAACGCATCCAGTAGCCGTTGCTGCGATTTTGGCCGAGTTTGGTTTAAACGAAGCGGTGGTAATCGCAGCCCTGCTGCACGACACAGTCGA
>JBEINS010000046.1:0-7373 GCA_040377985.1 Candidatus Planktophila sp.
GCATCATTCTCGATGGCACTGACATCGGCGAGATCTCTGATTGGATTCACAGCCGAACCTAACTTTTGCACGGCTAAATCAACACTTTCAATAATTGAGTTAAACGAGATCTGCCCGGCTAAGAACGCAGCAACTGCAACTTCGTTTGCCGCATTAAAGATGGCTGGCAATCCCCCACCCAATTCACCGCATCTGCGAGCAAGTTCAATTACTGGGAATCGTTCATTATCAATTGGTTCAAATTCAAGCGTGTGCGCTTGCGACCAATCCATCGTCTTTGTTGCACCCGGTAGTCGCACTGGCCAATTAATGGCGTAAGCAATCGGGCCTTTCATATTTGGTGGGCTTAGCTGCGCAAGAGTCGAACCATCAACATATTCCACCATTGAATGCACAATCGATTGCGGATGAATTACAGCTTCGATCTGACGATATGGCATATCAAATAAGTAATGCGCCTCGATAATTTCAAGTGATTTGTTCATTAGCGTTGCCGAGTTAATTGTGACCACTTGGCCCATCGCCCAAGTTGGGTGTGCAAGCGCTTCGGCAATTGTGACATCGCTTAGATCACGACGATTTCTAAATGGTCCACCACTTGCAGTTAATATTAATTTAGCGATCTCGGACTTCTTGCCCGCCATGGCACTCTGCCAAATAGCACTATGTTCAGAATCAACTGGAATTAATTGGTTTTCGCTAGCCTTAGACATTACTAATTCACCGGCGGCAACTAGCGATTCCTTATTTGCAAGCGCTAATCTATTTCCAACTTCGAGCGCTGCCAGCGTTGGCCCTAAGCCAACCGAACCGGTAATGCCATTTAGCACTACTTCGCAAGTTATTGCGGCAATTTCACTGGCTGCATTGGGACCATCAATTACCGTTACGCCAGGCAACGCTTGGCGAATTTCCTCAGCGCCTTTTACTACGCCAATTACTTGCACTTTAAAGATGCGGGCTTGCTCAATAATTGCCGCTGGATTACTGCCGTATGCACTGATTGCTACAACGTTGAAAACACCTGGGTTTGCAGCAACTATTTCAAGTGCCTGCAAACCAATCGACCCGGTTGAACCGAGAATTACTAAATCGCGCATTTATTATCGATCAAGTAGATTCTGAGTTGGTGAATAAGGCGTGCCGTTGCGACGCTTAGCAATTGCACTAAGCGCTTCGAGAACTACTCGGTTAGCCAAGATCGCTGTGATGTCAGCGCTATCAAATGCTGGCGCGACTTCAACCACATCGATTCCAACAATTGGTAGCTCTAAACAAATTCGGCGCACTGCTTCTAGCAATTCGCGACTAGTCATGCCACCAGGTTCAGGGGTTCCAGTACCTGGCGCCATGCCGGGATCAACTACATCGATATCAACGGATAAGAAAACGCCGTCGCATTGATTAGTAAGGGTTGCAAAAGATTCATCAAGTACTGGGCCGAGGCCACGATGATGGATCTCAGTCATTTCGTAACTGCGCATGCCTTGATCGCGCATCCAATTTAGAGTTTCGTTATCTGGCCAATAACCACGCAAACCTAATTGCAAGAAGCGATCACCACGTACAAAGCCGCCATCGATTAATCTGCGCATTGGGGTGCCGTGACCAACGAGAGCGCCCATTTGATCAGCGCCAGTATCTGCGTGTGCATCAAAGTGAATCATTGAAATTTTGCCAAGCCCGCGGTGTTTAGCAATACCTGCAACGTCGGCCGATGCAATTGAATGATCGCCACCAAGAATTACTGGAATTATGCCCGCACGAGAAATTTGCTCAGTGGCATTGGCTAATACTTCAAGGGAAGCAACTAAATCTCCGCCGGGCATTAATAAATCGCCAGCATCGTAAACTTTTAGATCTTTCAGGCCATCGGTGCGAAGTGCTAAGTGCGGACGTTCGCCATCGTGCGGCAAATAATCGCCACCACGAATTGCTTGCGGGCCAAATTTTGCACCAGATCTATGTGAGGTTCCAGAATCAATCGGAGCGCCCAGAATGATTACATCGGCATCGGCATAACTAGCTGGCACCTCAAGATCACAGGCTGGAATGCCTAAGAAGGTAAAGCTTGGGCCGTACAGATTGCCGTGATTGGTCATGCGCTCACTTTACGCTTACGACCCACAATCTGCCCAGTTATCACGATTGCCAGCGCTAAGAAAAACATCGCCGAACCAATTACGTTGGCTTGTGCCGGAATACCACGCGCTGCCGAGGCATAAACAAACTCCGGGAATGTCTTTAACGTACCCGAATTGAAGTTGGTGATGATGTAATCATCAAAAGATAAGCTAAATGCTAATAGCGCAGCAGCTGCGATTCCAGGTGCTACTAACGGCAAAGTGACCCGGCGGAAAGTTTCGCGTTCGTTGGCATAAAGATCCATCGCCGCTTGCTCAAGGCGCGGATCTAAGCTGGCTATTCGCGCTTTCACCGTGACCACCACGAATGAAACACAGAAAACCACATGTGCAATTACGGTTGGCCAGAAGCCAGGGTTAATTTTAAATACTAAGAAAAGTGAGAGTAGCGAAGCGCCTAGAACAATTTCGGGAGTTGCCATTGGCAAGAAAATCATTAAGTTAGAAGTTGAGCGACCCTTAAAGCTATAGCGACCGATTGCAAAAGCAATCATGGTGCCCAGAATTGTCGAAAAGAAAGTGGCTAAGAAACCAATCTTGATTGAGTTAACTAGCGCGGTACAAACTTCAGGTGCACCACATGGGTTCTGCCAGTTACCGAAAGTAAAACCTTTCCAAATCAAGTTGCTCTTGCCTGAATCATTAAATGAGAAGGCAAATGTGTAGGCAACTGGAATGAAGAGATAGGTGAAAGCAAAGACGGCATAGATCCGAATTAAGTTACGGCCAATCCAACGCGAAATACGAGCGCCAGTTGGAATGTGAGGAATCGTGGCATCTTTAACTTTGTGGCTCATACCAACTCCTCGGTACCGGCTTTGCGCACATAGACAGTTACGAGTATCAAAATTACGATCATCAGCGTAAATGAAAGAGCAGCAGCCGTTGGGTAGTCAACAATTTTAAGATAACGCGACTCAATCACGTTACCGATCATCTTGGTATTTGGGCTACCCAAGATTGCCGCGTTTACATAGTCGCCGGCTGCTGGGATAAAAGTAAGTAGCGTTCCCGCAACTACACCTGGCATCGAAAGCGGCAAAGTCACTCTGCGGAATGTCGTAAAGCCATTGGCATATAGATCGCCAGAGGCCTCAAGTGTGCGTGGATCAATCCGATCAATCGAGGCATAAAGTGGCAACGTCATAAACGGCAGGAAGTTATAGGTCATACCCATAACAACTGCAAAAGAAGTCGAAGTCAGAGTTGTGCTATCACTTATGATGCCAACGGTTCGAAGCGTTGGAACTACAAAGCCTTCTTCACCAAGAATCTGTTTCCAGGCCACGGTGCGAAGTAAAAAGGAGGTAAAGAACGGTGCGATCACCAGAATCAACATAAAGTTCTTTAGCTTGCCACCTTTAAGTGCGATGGCATATGCCAGCGGATAGGCAATTGCTAGCGCTAAAAGAGTTGCGATAGTTGCATAAACAAAGGAGCGACCGAATTGCTCTCTATTTTCCAAGAAGGCATCAAGGTAATTTGAAAAACGCAGGGTCTGCTCAAATTGACCGGTATCTCCCCCGCCAACTGGTGTCTGAGTTGAAGTTTGAGCCAGATTTATAATCGGCAAAATAAAGAAAGTAAAGAGAAACGCAACACCCGGCAAGAGTAAAAGGTAAGGAGTACTGATCTTGCGCATTGCTTTTTTACTCTTCGTCTAGTTCTTCAGGGTTAACTTCAGAACCAGCAGTTGCATCTTCATCACCACGAAGTCCGAATGTAAAGATTGGCTCCCAAGAGATATTTACTTCTTCGCCCTTGCTAAATGGTGCTACACCATCGTCGTTTTGCTCAAAGACCATTAGCTCTTGTCCCCATGGCATTTCAACTTGATACTGAGTTGATACCCCGATGTAGGAAACATCTTCAATATGGCCGCCAGTTAAAATATTTCCCGAAGTTGGCGTGCCTAAACGCGAGATGCGGAATTTCTCAGGGCGAATACCAGCATAAATTGAGTTATCAACGGCATGCGAGCGATTCTTCTGCAAGGAAATCTTTTGACCGAATAAATCAACGATATGTGAATCACCATCGTTGCCGCTGATGGTGCCCTTAATCAAGTTTGATTGACCCAAGAAGTTAGCAACAAAGGCAGTCTTTGGGTTGTCATAAAGGTCTGCCGGTGAGCCCATTTGCTCGATCTGGCCCTCATTCATAACGGCGATCGTGTCAGCCATGGTCATGGCCTCTTCTTGATCATGTGTTACGTGAACGAAAGTTAAACCAACTTCTTTCTGAATCCACTTAAGTTCGATCTGCATTTGGCGACGAAGCTTTAGATCAAGTGCGCCAAGTGGTTCATCAAGCAAAAGCAGAGCTGGGCGGTTAACAATTGCGCGAGCAAGTGCAATACGTTGCTGTTGACCGCCAGAAAGTTGCGTTGGTTTGCGTTGCGCTAAGTGCGGCAACTCAACTAAATCAAGAACTTTAGTTACAGCCGCATCAACATCTTTGATTCCGCGACGGCGCAGGCCGAATGCGATATTTTCAAAGATTGTTAAATGCGGAAATAGTGCGTAGTTCTGGAAAACCGTATTGATAGGACGCTGATACGGCTTAGTTGTTGTGATATCTGTGGTGCCCAAGTGAATGCTGCCAACAGTTGGCTCTTCTAACCCTGCGATCATTCGTAGAGTTGTAGTTTTGCCACAACCAGATGGCCCGAGCAGCGCGAAGAATGATCCTTCGGGAATAACTAACGAAAGATCATCGACGGCAGTGAATTCACCATAACTCTTCGTAAGTCGAGTTAAGCGCAGGTCACCTTTTGCTGAAATAGAATCCTTGGTCACCTATTAGCCTTAGTTGCCTTGCGCTTGTTGGAACGCTTCAGCCCAAGTTGTTTCTTCAGCTGGAGTAAGTGAACGGAAAACATTTAGCTTTGCAGACATTGCATCGTCAGGGAAGATGTATGAACTGCTGGCAAGTTCAGGAGCAATTTTTTCCATCTCTGCTTGAGCACCCTTAACTGGACAAACATAATTTACATATGCCGCAACTTCGGCTGCTACTGCTGGATCGTAGTAGTAATTAATTAGCTTCTCAGCGTTAGCTTTTGCATCTGCGCCAACTGGGGTTGGGATAATGAAGTTATCACCTGAAATAGTTCCGCCTGATTCTGGAATTGCGAAATCAAACTTGCCTTCGTTTTCAGAGGCCAAGATGAACATATCGCCAGACCAGCCAATTACAGCGGTGGCATCGCCTGAAGTTAAATCTTCAGCGTATTCATTGCCCTTAACGCCACGAATCCAGCCATCAGAAATCTTGCCTTCCATGAAATCAACGGCATTCATAAATTGATCTTCAGTAACGCTCTGCAGATCTACACCTTGTGAAAGCAGAATGATTCCGATGGTGTCGCGCATTTCAGAGAGAACAACGATCTTGCCCTTGTTCTGTGGTGCAAATAAATCATCAATGGTGCGAATACCCTTTGGATTGTTCTTGGTGTTCCAAACAAAACCACCCATGATGCCTTGCCAGGTAAGTGTTGATTCGCGCTTTGGATCAAAGGAAGGAGATGCAAGTGAATCAAGAATGTTTACGCGATTTGGAATATTGGCGTTATCAAACTTTTGCGCATATCCCAAACGGATCCAACGAGCTGCCATCCAGTCAGTTGGTGTTACAACGTCATAACCAATATCTTCGTTGAGCTTTAGCTGTGCTTGCACTTTGCCGTAGAACTCATCGTTATCGTTGTAATCTTCAAAATACTTTGCCGCAATTCCGCTTTCGGCGCTGAATGCTTCAAGAGTTGGATACTTCTTAGTATCTTCGTCGTAATCTAAATACAACGGCCAGTTACCCCAACGCACTGTGCTGGCATCGCCACCACCTGCAGCGCTATCGGATCCACCAGACCCACATGCTGCTAATAAACCGGCCGCACCAACTGCGCCAGTACCTGCGATTAGTCCACGACGAGTAACTTGCGAATTAATAATCGCGCGAGCCTCGGGTGAGAGATCCTTTTTAGAAACCTTTTTTGACATTTTTTTACTCCTTCGCAGGTCGTGCAAGTTTGGGGTTATCAGGCCTTCTTCTTGTTAGTGGGTGGACAGTGGTTCAACGAGCGTAATTATGGACTATCACGCCCCGAGATTCGACATTACATGCTTAATTCGAGTGTAATCTTCAAAACCATAACTAGATAGATCTTTGCCATAGCCCGAGCGCTTGAAGCCACCATGCGGCATTTCGGCCACAATCGGAATATGGGTATTGATCCAGACACAGCCGAAATCAAAGGCCCGAGATAGGCGCATTGCGCGGCCATGGTCCTTGGTCCAGATGCTCGAAGCCAGGCCGTAATCCACGCCATTGGCTAGGGAAATCGCCTCTTCTTCAGTGGCGAACTTCTGAATCGTTATGACTGGCCCGAAAATTTCGTTCTGGATCATCTCGTCATCTTGCTTGAGATCTGCAATCACAGTTGGGGCAAAGAAGTAGCCCGGCTGCTCAAGTTGCTTGCCGCCAGCCACAATCTTGGCGTGAGCAGGTGTGCGATCAACAAAGCCCTTTACGCGAGCTAACTGGCTGGCATTATTTAGTGGGCCGACTAGCGCATCGCTCTCTGGCATGCCGACGGCAATGTTGTTTGTAGCTTGATCTGCCAACTTGGCGACCATTGCGTCATAGACACCAGCTTGAACCAAAACGCGAGTTGCTGCTGTGCAATCTTGACCAGAGTTAAAGAAACCAGCTACCGCAATTCCTTCAGCGGCAGCATCAAGGTCGGCGTCATCGAAAACAACTACTGGTGCTTTACCACCGAGCTCAAGGTGTACACGCTTTAGCTGTGAAGCCGCTGCAGTTGCAACTTCGGTACCTGCACGAACTGAACCAGTAATTGAAACCATAACTGGAGTTGTGTGATCGACAAGTAATTTTCCAGTTTCACGTTCACCACAAATTACGTTAAAGACACCTGCTGGCAAAAATTCGCTCATTACTTGCGCCATAAACAAAGTTGATGCTGGCGTTGTATCACTTGGCTTTAGCACCACAGTGTTTCCAGCTGCAATTGCCGGTGCCCATTTCCAAACTGCCATCATCATTGGATAGTTCCATGGAGTTACTTGTGCGCAAACCCCAATTGGCTCGCGACGAATATATGAAGTCATGCCGCGCATATATTCACCGGCTGACTTACCTTCGAGATTTCGTGCAGCACCAGCGAAGAAACGAATTTGATCAATCATCGGTGGAACTTCTTCA
>JBEINS010000198.1:0-1632 GCA_040377985.1 Candidatus Planktophila sp.
ATAGGTGAAAGCTTTACTCGCTTACTTGCTGCGCAAGGATTTAATCTGGTTTTAGTTGCTCGCGATGAAGCTCGCTTGCACGAAAGAGCACAAGGGCTCAAAGATAAATTCGGTGCCGAATCAGTTGTCATCGTCGCTGATTTAGCAACTGAATCTGGATGTGCCAAAGTTGAAGAGTTTATTAAAAACAATGAGATTGAAGTACTGATTAATAACGCTGGCTTTGGAATCAATAAGGCATTCACGATGAGTGATTTAGCAAAAGAGGAAGAAGTCCTCAAAGTATTAGTGCGCACGCCCATGCGCTTGATGCACGTGGCACTTCCTGGAATGAAAGAACGCAATTCAGGAACAGTAATTAACGTCTCATCAGTTGCCAGCTTTATTGCAGGCGGTGCCTACAGCGCATCAAAGGCGTATCTAACTGTTTTGAGCGAATCACTTCACACCGAACTTGCTGCAACCAAGATAAAAGTTTCAGCGCTCTGTCCGGGATTTACTCGCACAGAGTTTCATCAACGCGGCCGTATGAAGATGGCGGGATTGCCAGAGTTCATGTGGCTTAACTCAGATCGACTTGTTGCACAGGCTTGGAAGGATGCGCAGGCAGGAAAGGCGGTCTCGGTTCCGGGATGGCAGTACAAACTCTTGGTGGGTTTCATCACTCTGGCTCCACGACCACTCGTTCGCAGGGTCGGAATGAATTTGCGAGTCAAACAACGCTAATTCACATGCATTTCTCCGCTTGCATCCCCGATATGCAAGCACTCATTGGCTAAAATAACGACATCATCAATGGAGGTTTTCATGTTTCGTAAGGCCATCGTCGTAGCCGGAGCCACCGCTCTCGTACTCGCATCAATGACTGCCCTACCAGCAAGCGCCGCAACTAAGGTCAGCAATGGCGTTGCTTGTAAAAAGGCTGGCCAAACCACAAAGGTGAGCGGTTCTTCTTACCGCTGCGCAAAGAACCCATTGGTCAAGAATTCAAAGCTAACTTGGTTGTCACTGGATTGTCTTAACACGGCAAATACTTATAACAAGGCCGTTGCAAACTTGCCAAAGATTAAAGCTGCGACAGATGAAACTGTTGCAAAGCTAGATGCAGATATGGCCAAGCAAGCTATCGAAACTGAGAAAGCCAATAAATTGATCCCTGAATATCAGGCAAAGATTGCAACGATCAACACTGCGCTAACTGCGCTGCGAGCAGATACTGCAAATCTAACTAAGAACAAGGCGACTATCGATAAGTATGCCGCAGCGGTTCGTAGCTATGAAGCAGCGATTAAGGCCTACTCAACTGTTGGTAAGCAGGGTGATCGCAGTGAGCGAGCAAAAGAACAAGCGCTCAGCCAATATGAGAGCTCAAAGACCGATATTGAGACCACACTTGGCATGGCCAAGTTGATCTGCAGCAAGGGTTTCTAACTCTTTAACTTAAGCCGTTCGTTAGTTTGAGCAAGCCTTAGGTTAGCCCTATTCGTTTTGCTTAATCGCGCGCCTTAACTTACGTGGGTGCGCACCCATCTAATCTGGAAATGGTTCGCTCTTGCTATTTTGGCCGGACATACCACCTCCAAAATTCTGCAGATAAATGCTGTGATTGTTCTAGATCTATTTCTCTTTAAC
>JBEINS010000151.1:0-2890 GCA_040377985.1 Candidatus Planktophila sp.
AGTAACGCTCTTCCTTAAGGGCGCAAAGTGCGATGGACCTAAGTGTCCGATCGAATCTCGTCCTTATCCACCAGGACAACACGGCCGTGGTCGTGCCAAGGAATCTGAATACCTATTACAGATGCGCGAAAAGCAAAAGTGCGCACGTATTTACGGCGTTCTTGAAAAGCAATTCCGTGGTTACTACGAAGAAGCTAACCGTAAGCAAGGCAAGACTGGTGAAAACCTTCTTGTAATTCTTGAAACACGTCTAGATAACGTCGTCTTCCGCGCTGGCTTTGCAAAGAGCCGCGACATGGCACGTCAGCTAGTTCGTCACGGACACTTCTTGGTTAACGGTAAGAAGGTAAACATTCCTTCATATCGTGTTACAGCGATGGACATCATTGATGTTCTACCAAAGTCACTAGACCTAACCCCGTTCATTGTGGCTAGCGCCGAACTTGGCGAGAAGTCAGTTCCAGCTTGGATGGAAGTTGTTGGTTCGCAGATGCGCATCATCGTTCACTCCACACCAGCGCGTTCAATTATCGACACCCAAGTTGAAGAGCAGTTAATCGTCGAACTTTATTCCAAGTAATAACCAACCCGGTGATCAAATAGTGGATTACCAAGAGAAAGAGGAGCAACAGTGCTAATTGCACAACGTCCCACCCTCAGTGAAGAAGTAGTTTCTGAGCATCGCTCACGGTTCATCATTGAACCGCTAGAGCCAGGTTTCGGTTACACCCTAGGTAACAGCATGCGTCGTACTCTGCTTTCATCTATTCCAGGTGCAGCAGTTACCAGCATTCGCGTTGCAGGCGCCCTACATGAGTTCACTACTCTTGAAGGCGTTAAGGAAGATCTCACAGATATCGTTCTTAACATTAAGAACCTTGTTCTTTCATCAGATAACGATGAGCCAAGTGTTCTATACATCCGCAAGACAGGTGCTGGTCCTGTAACTGGCGCCGACATTGCAGTTCCTACTGGCGTTGAAGTACATAACCCAGAGCTACACATTGCAACACTTAACGATAAAGCGAACCTCGAAATCGAACTAACAGTCGAGCGCGGTCGCGGTTATGTAACTGCAGTTCAGAACAAGCAAGCTGGAGCAGAGATTGGCCGTATTCCGGTTGACTCCATCTACTCACCTGTTTTGAAAGTTACTTACAAAGTTGAAGCTACTCGTGTTGAGCAGCGCACCGACTTCGATCGTTTAGTAATCGATGTTGAAGCAAAGCCATCAATGAAGCCACGTGATGCAGTTGCATCAGCTGGTAAGACTTTGGTTGAGCTATTCGGTCTTGCACGCGAATTAAATCTAGATGCTGAAGGAATCGAAATGGGGCCATCTATTATGGATGCAGCTCTTGCCGCTGACTTAGCACTTCCAATCGAAGATCTAGATCTAACAGTTCGCTCATACAACTGCTTGAAGCGCGAAGGCATTCACACAGTTGGTGAACTAGTAAATCGCTCAGAAGCTGATCTACTAGATATCCGTAACTTTGGTTCAAAGTCAATCGATGAGGTCAAAGCAAAGTTGGTCTCAATGGGAATGTCACTTAAGGACAGCCCAGCTGGTTTCGATCCAACTAAGCACCAGAACTACAACGCAGCTGTTGACGATGATTTCGTTGAAGCAGATCAGGCCTAGGAGACAAAATGCCAAAACCAACTAAAGGTCCTCGCTTGGGCAGTGGCCCATCACACGAGCGCCATATTCTAGGAACTCTTGCAGAGCAACTATTTGAGCACGGCAAGATCACCACAACTGAAGCAAAGGCAAAGCGTCTTCGTCCATTGGCCGAGAAGCTAATTACTTTTGCAAAGAAGGGTGACCTCGATGCTCGTCGTCGCGTTCTAGCAACAATTGCTAACAAGGGCGTTGTACATCATCTCTTCACTGAAATTGGTCCACGTTTTGCTACCCGCAACGGTGGCTACACACGTATCACCAAGATCGGTCCACGTAAGGGTGACAATGCGCCTATGGCAGTCATCGAAGTATTAACTGAGAAAGATAACTAAGCTTTTTAAAACTTAGTTTTCAACTCAAATGTCGGAACCCACTCTCTTTCCTGAGGGTGGGTTTCTTCGTTTAAAAATCAAACTTGCCTACGACGGTACAAACTTTTCCGGCTGGGCAAAACAACCAGATCGTCGCACAGTACAAGAAGAATTTGAAAAAGCATTTTCAACCATTGTTCGTCATCAATGCGAAAGCATTGTGGCTGGTCGTACCGATGCCGGCGTTCATGCAACTGCACAAATCATTCATGTCGATGTTCCAGAGGGCACCGACCTTGCTGATTTGGCATATCGCTTAAATCGATTGCTTGATATTGATTTGCGAGTTCTGGAAATTGAAGTCGCACCCGAAGGTTTCCACGCCCGCTTTTCAGCGTTGCGCCGCCATTACAAATATCAAATAGTTGATGCGAACAAAGCAATCAATCCACTTGATCGTTACGACCGAGCCAGTTGGTATCGCCCGTTAGATCTAGCTCGCTTAAATGAAGCTAGCGCGCTGTTATTAGGTGAACATGATTTTGCAGCTTTCTGTAAATTTCGCGAAGGCGCCACAACTATTCGCACGCTTGAAACTTTCCATTGGGAACGCAAAGCAGATGGCTTATTAGTAGCCCAAGTTGTTGCCGATGCTTTCTGTTATTCAATGGTGCGCAACCTAGTGGGCTCTACCGTTTGTGTTGCCGAAGGTCGCTTTGAACCAAGCTGGATCGCTGAAATGTTGGCTAACCGAGAGCGTATTTCGGAGTCAATGGTTTTCCCAGCCGAAGGTCTAACCCTGGTTCAAGTTGATTACCCGAATGATGCTGAGCTAATCACTCGCGCCGCACTAACCATCTCGCGTCGAGACGAGGATTAGCCGTGACCCATG
>JBEINS010000097.1:0-4328 GCA_040377985.1 Candidatus Planktophila sp.
GAAGGAATTCTCGCAACGGGGCAGATCTATGCAGTTGCCAAAGGGGATTGCACTCGCTGCTTAGACCCAATTGAGATTGAATTAAATCGCACGATGCAGGAGCTCTTCCGCTACGAAGCTACCAATGATCGTGGTGGACGCAAGAAGAAGCGCGATGACGATGAGGATTTAGACCTGGATGAAGAGTTCATGATGGAAGGTGACATCCTGAATCTAGAGACTCCGATTCGCGATGCCATAGTTTTGGCGTTGCCGGTGAACCCACTTTGCGATGTTGATTGCTTAGGCCTTTGCCCCGAGTGTGGTGAGAAGTGGGCGAGCCTGCCGGCTGACCATGCCCACGAAGCCATAGATCCACGCTGGAAGGCGCTGGACGGGCTGGATTTCCCGATTGAGCCTAAATAGGGAATACTTACCCACCTACCGCGCCTGACTAGGCCCGGTTCTCTCGATATTTATTTTGTGAAGGAAGTGCATCGTGCCAGTACCAAAGCGAAAGATGTCGCGTTCAAAGACGCGTTCACGTCGAAGCATGTGGAAAACAACTGCAGCTGCGCTAGCGGCTTGCCCACAGTGCCAACAGCCAAAGCTTCAGCACACAGCATGCCCAACTTGCGGTACATACAACCGTCGTCAGGTACTTGAGGTCTGATCTGTACTCAGCGCTAACTAAGCAGATCGGATTTGAAGTTGATCCGGTTCTTCTTGAATTAGCGTTTACGCATCGCTCGTTTGCTTATGAAAGCGGTGCGAAAGAAACAAATGAACGCCTTGAATTCTTAGGTGATTCAGTTCTGGGTCTAATTGTTACTGAAGAACTTTATTTGAAGTACCCCGACCTCGATGAATCTCGGTTATCTCCGCTTCGTTCGGGCATTGTAAATATGCGCGCACTTGCCGACATTGCTCGCACATTGCAATTAGGAAAATACATTCGCTTAGGTCGCGGCGAAGAAACTACTGGCGGTCGCGATAAGAATTCTCTATTAGCCGATGCGCTCGAAGCACTTATCGGCGCCGTTTATATTGATTTAGGTTTTGAAAAGAGCACGCAATTTGTCCGCTCGCTAATTGCTGAGACGTTGGCAAGTGCGATGGCTAAAGGCGCTGGTCTTGATGGCAAAACTGCGCTGCAAGAATTTGCAGCGGCAAATGGTAAAGGCGTTCCTGAATATTCAGTAACTGAAGATGGCCCTGATCATGACAAGAGCTTTAAAGCGTCAGTAGCACTTGGTGGGGTAGTAGTTGGCCAAGGCGAAGGCAAGAGCAAGCGCGAAGCTGAACAATATGCAGCACGTGGGGCATACGAACTTCTCAAAGCTGAAAACTTTTTAAAAGATGCCGGAACTTCCGGAAGTTGAAACGGTCCGACGCGGTTTAGAGCGTTGGGTGATCGGTAAGAAGTTAAAAAATATTCAAGCGTTACATCCTCGGGTAGAGCGACCTGATTCGTGGGCGCCGATTACTTCACTTGAAGGCGCCAAAGTCACTGGTATTAGCCGTCGCGGTAAGTTCTTATGGTTTGAATTAGATCGCCCGCAAGTACTTATGGCACACCTTGGAATGAGCGGTCAGTTCTTAGTTCAACCAATTGGCAAAACTGATGAACGCCATGTGCGAGCAAGATTTACCTTGGCTGGCGGGTTGCAGAAGAACCGTGAACTTCGCTTCATTGATCAGCGCACCTTCGGATGGCTGGCCGTTGATAATTTGATGGGCGGAATTCCATCGATGGCGTCACATATTGCGCCAGATTTATTTGATCCTAACTTTGATCAAGCTGCCGTTGTGGCAAATCTTCGAACCCGTAAGAGCAAAATTAAGAGCGCGATCTTAGATCAGCAAATTTTGAGTGGAATCGGAAATATTTATGCCGATGAATCACTGTGGGCGGCAAAAATTCATCCGGAACGTATCTGTGGTGATCTATCCGCGAAGAAAATTAATTTACTGATCGATAGTGCACGCGAAATTATGGCTCGAGCCTTGGAATCTGGTGGAACTTCTTTTGATGATCTCTACATAAATGTAAATGGTGAAAGTGGTTACTTTGAGGTTCAACTAGAGGTTTATGGTTGCGAAGGCGAACCATGTTCTAGATGTGGCCGATTGATAAAAAGAATTTCCTTCGCAAATCGATCCTCTCATTTCTGCCCGTACTGTCAGAAGTAGAGCCCGCAGCAAGGTAGGTTTGCCGCGTGTATTTGAAGAGCATCACGCTCAAGGGCTTTAAGTCCTTCGCGTCATCGACGACCCTGCGCCTCGAGCCAGGCATCACCTGCGTGGTGGGTCCGAACGGCTCTGGAAAATCAAATGTGGTCGATGCCCTGACTTGGGTTATGGGTGAGCAAGGCGCTAAATCGCTGCGCGGCGGCAAAATGGAAGATGTTATTTTCGCCGGCACCAGCGGTCGTTCACCTCTTGGTCGAGCTGAAGTTTCCTTAACAATTGATAATTCTGATGGCGCGCTACCTATTGATTATGCCGAAGTAACGATCTCTAGAATTTTGTTCCGCAGTGGTCAAAGTGAATATCAAATAAATGGTGAAGCTTCACGCTTACTAGATATTCAGGAACTACTCAGCGACTCAGGTATCGGTCGCGAAATGCACGTGATCGTTGGCCAAGGTCAACTCGATGCAATCTTGATGGCTACCCCTGAAGAACGGCGTGGCTTTATTGAAGAAGCAGCCGGAGTTCTTAAGCACCGTAAGCGCAAAGAGAAAGCGCTGCGCAAATTAGATTCAATGCAGACCAACATGGCGCGCGTGCAAGATTTAACTGTTGAACTTCGACGTCAATTAAAACCATTGGGGCGTCAGGCTGAAGTTGCGAAGAAAGCTGCAACTATTCAAGCTGATTTGCGCGATGCGAAGTTACGTTTACTAGCCGATGATTACATTCAACTTTCTAAAACTCTTACAGCCGAAGTTGCTGACGAAACAGCGCTCCGTGAAAAACGCTCGCTAGTTGAAGCCGAACTCGATGGCGTTCGCCGCCGCGAAGAAGAGTTAGATTCACAAGCAGCAGTTGATAGCCCACGCTTAGTTCAAGCCCAAGAAACTTTCTATCAGTTAAATTCATTGCGCGAGAAGTTCCGTGGCACTCAGAGTTTGGCTCAAGAGCGTTCCCGCTTTTTAGCTGAAGAAGCTGAAGAAGCACGCACTGCGGGCCGTGATCCAGAAGCTTTGGAAGCAGAGGCGCAAACTTTGCGCGGTGAAGAATCTCAATTACAAACCGCTGCTCAACTTTCTCGCACTAACTTAACCGAAGCATCACAAGCGCTAGCAGCAGCCGAAGCCGCACTAGTTGCTGAAGAAAATCGCATTGCCGCAGCGCTTCGAGCCATTGCTGATCAACGCGAAGGCACAGCCCGCCAAGAAGGCCATATCAAGTCTTTAGCAGCACGTCTTGATGCGATGTCTGAAGAAATCGCTCGCTTAACTAAAGCCCGCGATGAAGCAGCTAATCGACGCGATCTAGCCCAACGTGAATATGCAACTCATGAATTAGAAATCGCTAGCGCTGATTCAGGCGAACTTGGTTTAGATGCTGCATTTGAAAGCGCTAAGTCAGCACTTGCCATCTCGCGCGATGAACATCAGAAATTAGTAGATGCGGAACGAATTGCTGATCGTTCCCGTAACGCACTGGAGTCAAAGCTCGAGGCGCTAGAACTATCTGCGCAATCACGAAACGGCGCAGCAGCACTACTACGTGAACCTCGCGGCCTGGCCACTCTGGGTTCACTTGCCTCTCTAATTGAAATTGATGCTGGTTGGGAAAATGCAGTTGCAGCAGCTCTTGGTCAATTAGCAGATGCCATTGTGGTGCAAGATATTTCCGCAGCGTTTACTGCGCTAAGCACGCTGCGCAGTGAAGATCTTGGCCAAGCTGATGTTTTAGTTCATCACAACCAAGGTGCTAATTCGGTTGCACTTGCCGGTGGCTTAACTTCGATAACTGCCCATATTCGATCAAGTTCAGTTTCTGACTTAATTTCAGATCTCCTAGGCAAAACTGTAGTTAGCGAAACTGCCGCCCAAGCCGCTGATATCTTGCGTAACCACCCAGAGCTAACTGTGGTAACTCGCGATGGTGATTTCTTTACTAAATCTCGCGCTCGTGGTGGATCTAAGAACACCAACTCATTGATCGAAGTAAAAGCACTTATTGAAAAGTTGCGTAGTGAACTTCAGACTATTGCTAATGAATGCGATCGACTGAAATTTGCAATTAATTCGGCAGCTCTTGAGATCGACAGCAAGCAATCTGCTTTCGACGTTGCACTCCCTAAGCTAAATGAATCTGATGCTCGAATTGCGGCA
>JBEINS010000088.1:0-4744 GCA_040377985.1 Candidatus Planktophila sp.
CATAATGAAGGTCGCAACTAGTGCGATCAAAATTGGAATTTCGCCCATGGCCCAGCCAATTGCGCCTCCCTTATTTTGGTCAGCTAATAGATCGCCGACCCAAGGTGTCTGCAGAGCTGAAAAGTAACCTGAATCAATCAAGGTTGAAGATGACATCAAAGCGACCGAGAAAAATGCATGAATACTCATCGCTGCCAACAAAGTCACAATGCGCACCAGAAATGGTGGGCGCTTTGGATTTGGATCAATCCCGATGATTACATGGAAGAACAGAAAGCCCGCTAGCAAGAAATGAATATTCATAAATAAGTGACCGGCGTGAGTATTCATTAATTTGCCAAATAGCGTTGTGAAATAAAGCAAAAAGAGCGAACCATCGAAAATGACTAGCGCACCGACTGGATTAACGATTATTGATGAGTACCGTGAATGCAACGCTGAAAGCAAAGTCCCGCGCACGCCACGCTCTTCTGAATTTCTACCCTGTGGCAAAGTTCGAAGTGCCAGAGTAATCGGTGCACCTAAAACAATGGCGATCGGTGCAATCATGCCAAGTGTCATGTGAGCAACCATGTGCCAAGAGAAACTGAAGTGTGCGTACAAACCTAAGCCACCGCTAGTTGCAAAATCTACAGCGCTGATTCCAATTGCAAAAGAAATTGTGCGACCAACTGGCCACTTATCACCGCGCTTTGTTAAAACCATTACACCTTTTATATAGAGCGCAACCGCGATAACTAGCAGCCCAATCATGAACGCATCTGGTTCGTAACCAAGAAGTATGCGCGAAAGTGTTGGCGGTTGTGGCATCTTGACCCCGACAATTGATAGAGCACGGTCTACAGCTAAACCCGATTCGCGCTCTGGTGGCTGACTAGAAGCCAGTCGCGAACCAATCACCAAGGTAAGAACCATGATGACAATTTCAGCCAAAATTAATTGCAGGAATTTAGAACCTTTAAGTACGGATAATTTCGTGAGGTTCCTGCGATGCAAGTAACCAATCACGATTAAGCCAGCAGTAAGAAAGACTTTGGCTATAACTAAGTAGGTATAACTACTGCCCCAGGCTTCCTTAAAGTTCAGACGGATATAGGCATTCGCGCTACCGCTAACTACAACAGCAATTGCCGCCCAAAGCGCCATAACGCTAAAGCGTGGCACAGCTGCAGCTCTGCTTTCCGGGGTTAAAAACGCTAGAGCAAATACGCCTCCCACCCACAGAGCTAGTGCAATGACATGCATGGCTAGCGAACCAACGGCCATTAAGTGTGAACCACCAGATGCCGAATGGCTCTGAAAAACTGGAATTACGATCGCCAGCAACGTGGCAAGTAATAAAAATGTACCGGTCCCGATCGAGTTAAAGCGAGGAATGATTATTGAAATTAAAATGGAAAGCAAGAGCTGCGTAAATAGATATTGGCCTAGTGGAACTTGTAATAGGAATGAGCGCAAAATATTAGGTTGTAAAACTTCCGAAACACTGGAGTTTAGAATATTGGCCAAAGTTAAAACGATAAACGAAAGATTAGAAAGCATCCAAATCAAACTTGCTATTGCGGCAAGTTTTCTTAATTCAAAATTTGTTTGCGCGACTTTTCCATTTATATCAAGGGTTAAGAAAGTTATTGCTAGAAGTGCGCCTACTAAGAAAAAACTTGAAGTTATCGAAGTAAATTTGAAGACGGTCAATAAGTTGCTAATTAGCGATTGGCTCATCTTTCGCTAAAGATTTTCCGCGCGTACATTCCTAATCCGACTAACACGAAGAAAGACAGCACCAATAACATGATTACTAAGAAATCGGTTCCCTTACTACTGCCCGCACTTGGCTGAGCACTAGCCGTTGCGTCTATTGCAATCGGAGATGGTGATTGTGATGAAACGGAATCTGGCGCAGTAAAGTTGAAACGATAATTTCCGGTTAGCGGGACATCATTCTCTGCGAGCAATGTGTAGCTAACGGTGTAGTAGCCGCCAACTGTTAATGGAATTAGCCCGACAAGTGCTTCGGTATCTACAATTGCTAGCGTTCCATCATCAACTCGATTGCCTGAAGGGTCGGTAACTTCAACACTATTTCCATCGGCCAAAAGTGGCACTGAAGTAATAATTGTTACAGCGCTAGGTGATACCAAGACTGTCGAGCCACTTGCAGGGTCGGTTGAGACTAGTTCGTTCGCATTAGCAACTGGAATTGCCATCAGAATTACTGTTGCGAGAACACCACAAAATTGCTTCAACTTCATGATTTACCCTTTCTGGCCCGCTCCGATTAGCCTCAATCGTCCCACTTCTTTAGACTTCCCTCTACTACACCCATCCAACAGGCTTAAATGTTAATTACCTGAGCCAGACCAGAAAGGAATCGAATGCCAACTTATCAATATGCCTGTACCGCATGTGACCATGAATTCGAAGCCTTTCAATCATTTACTGAAGACTCTTTAACGCAATGCCCAGAATGTAAAGGCGAAATCAAAAAAGTTTATTCCGCTGTCGGGGTAGTTTTTAAGGGCTCAGGTTTCTATAAGACTGATTCAGCCAAAAGTTCTACCGCATCGGTTCCGGCTGCAACTCCTGCACCATCTACGCCGCCACCTGCAGCTTCAACTAAATCAGATTAGTCGTCGTGATGCGGCGGCTTATCGCCGGCGATTTCAGCATCGCGTTTAGCATCTTCAATTGATTGCTCGTGATCAATCTCATCTGAAGTCACCTTGGGAAATAGCTCGCTCATAATTAGGCAGTCTAGTCCTTTCGGTACAGTTGGCATATGTTTGAGAAACTTGGTCACGTTATTGTTCGCCGCCGTAATGCAATGGTCATTTTGTTTATCGTCAGCATTCTGACTGCTGGCACCGTTGGAACGATGATTTTCAGTCGCCTTGATTCAGGCGGTTACTCAAACCCCAATAGTGACTCATATCAGGTCTATAACTACTTAAACAAAAACTTAAATGTCGCCGACCCTAATATTGTTGTCGTTGTCGATTCTGGCAATCTGCCAATTACTGATCCAACAGTTGCCGCGAAAGCACAATTGCTCGAAACTGAAATGGCAAAAGCGCCAGGTGTAACAAAAGTTGTTTCGTATTGGAATACCGGCGGTGAAAAAACACTTGCTGCTTCTGATGGCAAGGCTGCTTATATTTTGGTCTACGGTGGTGGCGAAGCATTTACACCTGAGAGCCAAGAAATGGGCGCTTACTTCCAAAAGAATTTTGATGGAAAGCGCAATGGCTTAACTATTTATTCAGGCGGCGTCGGAGTAGTCGGAAATGCGATCAATAAAAAGATTGCAGATGACCTGAAAATAGCTGAGGCAATATCGATTCCACTAACTTTTATTTTGTTGGTTATGGTCTTTGGGGCCATGGCGGCGTCGGCAATGCCACTACTCGTTGGTGTATCTGCCATTTTGGGTGCTTTCTTTCTCCTTTACTTAATCTCATTAGTCACAAGCGTGAGTGTTTACGCCCTCAACTTAACGACTGGTATGGGGCTCGGCCTAGGGATTGATTACGCATTATTAATTGTTAACCGCTTCCGCGAAGAGCTACACCGAGGCAAGAGTGTTGAAGATTCAATTGTTGACACCATGGCTAGTGCCGGAAAAACGGTTTTCTATTCTGGGTTAACGGTTCTAGTTACTCTCTTGTCGCTCACTTTTTTCCCGCTGCCTTTCCTTAAATCATTTGGCTACGCCGGTGTATCGGTCGTAGCTATTGCAGTTGCTGGCGCTTTGTTCGGTCTGCCACCAATTCTGGCCATGCTCGGAACGAAAGTTAATAAAGGCGTCGTTCGTAAATCAGCTATCGAGCATAAGGATGAGGGACGCTGGGCTCAAACTGCTCGTTTAGTTATGAAGCGCCCGGTTGCAGTTGTTCTGCTATCACTAATAATTCTGGGAATACTCGCTGCGCCAATCAAAAATATCGCTTTCTCGCAAGGTGACTCTAGAATTTTGCCAGCAAGCAACCCAGCTGCAGTTGCTACTGCAATTCAAGAATCTCGTTTTGAAAGCAATATTGCCACTATTGACATACTTGTTTTAGATGGTGCTGGTAAAGAGAATGAAATTTCAAGTTACATTGAAGAAGTTAAGAAAGTCTCCGGAATTGTTACCGTGGCTACGCCTCAAACTATCGGCAACGATATTCAAATCACGGCATATGAATCAATGTTGCCACGATCACCTGAAGCTCAGCAGTTGATTCATAATCTACGCGATTTGCCCGCACCTGCCGGAACGCTAATCGGTGGAGTAGCAGCTGATTACACAGACACTCAAGATGGAATTGCAGAAACATTGCCACTAGCTCTCGGTTGGATTGCAATTAGCGTTTTGATTCTGCTCTTTGTATTTACTGGTTCAATAATTTTGCCGATCAAAGCTGTACTTCTAAACGTCATGTCTTTAGCAGCAACTATGGGCGTAATGACTTGGATCTTCGTAGACGGCCATTTGCAATGGCTAGTCGGTTCATTCACGGTAACTGGCACGCTTGATACCTCAATTGTCATTCTCATTTTCGTAGTGGTCTTTGGGCTATCGATGGACTACGAACTCTTCTTGCTTTCACGCATTCGCGAAGAGCATCTGCTTGGTAAATCAAATATTGAATCGGTTGCTACAGGCTTGCAACGATCAGCACGAATAATTACCGCAGCTGCAGTGCTGCTAGCAGTGGTATTCGCAGCCTTTGTAACTAGCGGTGTTACCTCGATAAAGATGATG
>JBEINS010000146.1:0-2978 GCA_040377985.1 Candidatus Planktophila sp.
ACAACTAATCATGGTCGATGCGCTAAAGCGCGCATCTGCAAAGCGCATCACAGTTGTTGCACCTTTCTACGGTTATGCGCGTCAAGATAAGAAACACCGTGGTCGCGAGCCAATTACCGCACGTCTGATGGCAGATCTCTACAAGGCAGCCGGTGCAGATCGCCTGATGGTTGTCGATCTTCACACTTCACAAATCCAAGGTTTCTTTGACGGACCAGTTGATCACTTATTTGCACTACCAATGCTCGCAAACTACGTTGGCAGCAAAGTAGATCGCACTCGCCTAACAATTGTTTCTCCTGACTCAGGTCGCGTACGCGTTGCCGAGCGCTGGTCAGAACTACTTGGCGGCTGCCCAATTGCTTTTATCCATAAAACCCGCGATCCACGAGTTCCAAACGAATCAGTTACCGGAAAAGTTGTTGGCGAAGTTGAAGGCCAGACTTGTGTAGTAATTGATGACATGATCGATACTGCAGGAACAATCACTAAAGCTGTAGATGCCTTATTTGCAGCAGGTGCAAAAGAAGTTATCGTCGCGGCAACGCACGCGGTCTTTTCTGGCCCAGCAGTTGATCGCCTAAAGGCTTCCAAGGTCACCGAAGTTGTCGTTACCGACTCACTTCCGATCGATGAAGATAAGCGCTTTGATGGGCTGACCGTCCTCTCAATTGCGCCACTTCTGGCTCGTGCGATCCGCGAAGTCTTCGAAGATGGCTCCGTAACAAGCCTTTTTGACGGACACAGCTAAGCCACGCTAACCTTTGCCCAGGTTTCCGGCGAGGGTGAAAAACTCCGTAATCGACGGTAAGGATTTAACTCCTGCTGGAACTTCGTGTTAAAAAAGTAAGGCCCCGAAGTATTCAGATCAAAACAAACAGGAGTAATAAAATGGCTGAAATCAAGATCACCGGCACAACTCGCACAGAGTTCGGTAAAGGCGCATCACGTCGCGCACGCGTTGCAGGTCTAGTTCCTGCAGTTATCTACGGCCATGGCGAGAAGCCACAGCACATCACACTTCCAGCGCGCGAACTCGGCGTTGCTTTGAAGCAATCAAACGTTCTCCTTCAAATCGATATCGATGGCACGGATCACCTAACACTTCCAAAGGCAATTGTTCGCCACCCGCTTAAGCAGATCCTTGAGCACATCGACCTAGTCGCTGTTCGTCGTGGTGAAAAAGTTACTGTTGGCGTTCCTGTTCACACAGAAGGCGAACACGATCGTGACGGAATTCTTGAGCACGTTAACCACACAATTGAAGTTGAAGTTGAAGCAACTGCTATTCCTTCATTCTTCACACTTGATCTAACAGGTCTTGCAGCTGGTCAATCACTCTATGCAGAGAACGTTGCACTTCCTGCTGGCGTTAAGTTGATCTCTGACCCACGCACAATCGTGGTTCACCTATCTGAGCGTTCAACTGCGGTTGAAGAAGTTGCAGTTGTTGCACCTGCAGCAGATGCAGCAGCGGCACCAGCAGCTGATGCAGAGAAGAAAGACGCTTAAGCCTTACTCTTTACCTCGTGAGTACATCTCCTTGGATAATTGTTGGCCTCGGTAACCCGGGCGAACAATATGAAGCCACTCGCCATAACGTTGGCCAGATGGTTATTGATGAACTCGCTAAGCGTCACAACGTAAAGCTAAGTACACATAAGTCACGCACCGACATCGCCGCCTACAAGTTAGGCGTCGGTGTCGATGCTTTTTCTGTGATCCTTTCAAAATCAAAGAGTTACATGAACGAATCTGGCGGACCGATTAAGGCTCTCGCTAACTTCTATTCAGTTGAACCACAACAAGTAATTGTTCTTCACGATGAGCTAGATATTCCCTTTGCGGCAATTCGTTCCAAGATCGCAGGCGGAGATAACGGCCATAACGGTTTGAAATCGCTCACCTCAGCGTTTGGCACTGCTGAGTACTACCGCGTTCGCCTCGGCATAGGTCGCCCAATGGGACAGCAAGACCCAGCTGACTTTGTATTGAAGCAATTTAGTAAGGAAGAGAAGAAAGATTTAGGAGAATTTCTAGATCGGGGCGCAGATGTTGTTGAGTCTCTTATTACTAAAGGGCTTGATTTAACTCAATCGCAATTTAATTCTTAAATCAGCCAGTATTACGAAGGCCGGCTGCGACGCCGTTAATGGTCAGCAAGAGCGCGCGAACCAGCATCGCATCCGATGCTTCTCCAGCTGTGCGCACACGGTGCAAGAGGTTTACTTGCAGTAGATGCAGCGGCGAAAGATAGGCATCGCGCACCTGCAAGGTACGAGCCAAAATTGGTTGATCTCCTAGCAAGGTCTCTTTCTCAGTCAGCGCAAGGATCTCTTTTACTGTTAACTCAAATTCCTCAGTAATTGTGTCGAGGAAGTGATGAAGCTCGGCCGGAACCAAAGTTTCTACATAACGTTTTGCAGTTACTAAATCTGTCTTAGCTAAAGTCATCTCCACATTACTAATGAAGGTATGGAAGAAGTGCCATTCCTTAAGCATCTTCTTTAATACATCTGTTTTACCAGCCTCACGCGCTGCCTTAAGTCCGGTACCAACACCGAACCAACCTGGCACGATCTGTCGTGATTGGGTCCAACCAAATACCCACGGAATCGCACGCAGTGAATCAAGCCCACCTGCAGCATCTGGGCGACGTGATGGACGTGAACCTAAGAAGAGATTTCCAAGTTGTTCTACCGGTGTTGAGGCATAGAAGTAAGCCGGAAGATCTGGGTGATCAATTAACTTTCGGTAGCGGGCAAAAGAGTTATCGCTAATCAAATTCATGCATTCATTCCACTGAGCTAAATCAGTTGGGCTTTGACGAGCCGCGCGATTAAGAATCGTTGCTTCAAGGGATGCGGCAAGAGTTAACTCAACATTCTCGCGAGCAAGTGCGGGAAGCGCGTACTTATCGCTAATAACTTCGCCTTGTTCGGTCATCTTGATCTGTCCATCAACTGAGCCCCATGGAA
>JBEINS010000117.1:0-3595 GCA_040377985.1 Candidatus Planktophila sp.
GATTTGAGCATAATTTTTCATCATAAATATTTGAATGTAGTTTCAATATTGCATCGAGCAACATCTCAGGACGTGGTGTGCAACATGGAAGATAGATATCAACTGGAACTACGTGATCAACACCTTGCACGATTGCATAGTTGTTAAACATTCCGCCCGAAGATGCACATGCACCCATTGCGATAACCCATTTTGGCGCTGCCATTTGATCATAAATCTGGCGAAGCACTGGTGCCATCTTGTTTGAAACTCGACCAGCCACGATCATTAAATCTGCTTGTCGTGGGGATGCGCGGAAAACTTCCATTCCGAAACGAGCTAAGTCATAACGACCAGCACCGGCTGCCATCATTTCAATTGCACAACAAGCCAAACCAAAAGTTGCTGGCCACAGTGAGTTCTTGCGCATGTAGCCGGCAAGTTTTTCAACTGAAGTTAATAAAAACCCACTAGGTAATTTCTCTTCTAGACCCATTTTAAATTAATCCCATTCCAATCCACCGCGGCGCCAGACATAGGTAAAAGCTACAAAAACTGTGGCGATGAAAATTCCCATTTCAACTAATCCGAATAGGCCTAGTTGATCAAAAGTCACTGCCCAGGGATAAAGGAAAACAATTTCAATATCAAAAATAATAAAAAGCATCGCAGTTAAGAAGTATTTAACTGGGAAACGACCACCTTCGGCAGCTTGTGGAGAAGGTTCGATTCCGCATTCATATGCATCGAGTTTGGCTCGGTTGTAGCGAGCTGGACCGGTAAGTAATGAAATACCGACTGAGAAGATGGCGAATCCGAGGCCGATCGCCCCGATTACCAGAATCGGGATATACGGATTACTTGTTCCAATCACAGGCGTAATCCTATTCTCGGGTAAGCGGTACTTATGACCGCTAAGGCGCTACAGCGCTGTGAACTGCAACAACCCCGCCAGTTAAATTCTGCCAACCGACGTTCTGCCAACCAGCCTTTGTAATGTGTTCGGCCAGCGCCACTTGGTTGGGCCACGCCCTGATCGATTCAGCCAGATAAACATAGGCATCAGGATTTGATGAAGTTTTGCGGGCGATGAAGGGCAGAGCGCGCATCAGGTAATTGGTATAAATAGTACGAAACGGGCGCCAGACTGGAGCGCTGAATTCGCAGATCACGATGCGGCCTCCACTCTTGGTCACGCGCAGCATCTCGCGCAGGGCAAGGTCGAAATCATTGGTATTTCGCAGGCCAAAAGAGATGGTCACGAGGTCAAATTCGCCATCTTTGAAGGGCAGATTCAGGGCATCGGCCTTAGTAAATGGCAGATGTGGGCGGGCTTTGCGGCCAGCGGCCAGCATTCCTTCGGAAAAATCAGCTGGGATCACATCGGCGCCAGCTGCTGCCAGTGGTTCAGACGACGAACCTGTTCCGGCGGCGAGATCAAGAATCTTCATGCCGGCCTTTGGCGCAATAATCGCTGTGGTCGAGCGGCGCCAAGCTTTAGTACGACCCAAACTCAGCAGATCATTAACTAGGTCATAGCGTTTGGCAACGCCATCGAACATCGCAGCAACTTCATCGGGGTCTTTATTGAGGTTTGCGCGCGACATAGGTGCATTCTCTCTGAAGGTAGGCTCGGCTACAACTTCAAGTGCGAGTTATTCGAGATTTTCACCCAAGGAAAGGGCGCCAAGATGATTTCAATCAATACCGTCCGCCTGGGTGAGCACTTACCGCTTTTAGATCTACTGCCAGCAGATGCCCCGATTGCTTGGGTGCGCGGTGGCGATGGCTTAGTTGGTTGGGGCGTACATGCCAGCACCACAGTTAGTGGTCCTAATCGATTTAACGATGCACGCACCTGGTGGCATAACCAAGTTGAAGCGCTTTCGGTAGCAGATGCCGTGCATGCAAGTGGTACTGGGCCAGTTTTATTTACCTCGTTTTCATTTTCAGAATCTGAAGAATCAGTTTTAGTAATTCCAAAAGTAATTGTTGGTCAACGAAATGGAAAATCTTGGTTGACTTGGATTGGTGATATTGCCCAACCAATTTTGCCTACCGAAAAAACTGTTTCCGCTAAAGCTAAGTTAACTTGGCAAGATGAGCCAATTAGTAAGAGTGACTGGGAAGATCAAGTAATCAAGTTGGTTCGCGAAATTCAAAGTGGCAATGTAGATAAAGTTGTTCTAGCGCGTGATCAAAGTGCACATGCAGAAAGCGAAATTGATGTTCGTAGCGTCTTGCGCAATTTAGCGAGTGAATATCCTTCAACTTGGAATTTCGCAGTTGCCGGTTTAGTTGGTGCAACACCTGAACTATTGCTGCGCTTAAGCAAAGGCATGGTTACATCGCGGGTATTAGCAGGCACGATTAGTAAGACCGGCGATGATGAGCGCGACTTAGCGCTAGCTGGTTCGCTGGCTCGTTCTTCCAAAGACCTCGAAGAACATAACTACGCAGTGCGCTCAGTTGCCGATGCGCTCGAACCATTCTGCTCATCAACTAACGTGCCTGAATCACCATTTGTATTGCACTTAACCAATGTCATGCACTTAGCAACCGATGTGACCGGGGCTTTGGTTGAAACAACTAAGCAGGTTGATAGCTTCTCATTGCTAGAAAAATTACATCCATCTGCAGCTGTTTGCGGAACACCAACTCAGAAAGCGCTCGCATTAATTAACGCTAATGAAGGTATAAATCGGGGCCGATATGCCGGTCCAGTAGGTTGGATAGATGCCTCAGGTGATGGCGAGTTAGGCATAGCACTGCGTTGTGGTCAGATTTCTGGAAAAGAAATCCGAATTTTTGCCGGATGTGGAATTGTTAATGGCTCATTGCCAGCGAAAGAGTTAGCTGAAAGCGAAGCAAAATTCGCGCCAATGCGCAGTGCTTTAAATTGATTCTAAATTAGCAACAAGTGCTTTTAGCTGTGCCGCATTACTCTCGCGATTAGGCATCTGACAAACCAATACTGAAATTCCAGAAATTGGTTTAGCCAGCTCGCTCTTTAATTCGGCGAAGGAAGAAATAGTTTTCGCACTTATGCCAAGCCCGGCTGCTATTTTTTCTAAATCTAAACCATGCGGAGTTCCAAACACAGTTTCAAATCCAGCGACGTTTGCTTGTGGCAGAGTTGAGAAAATTCCACCACCATCATTATTAATTGCGATGATGCGCAAGTTGGCCGAAGTGTTTCCAACTAAACCAGTTAAGTCATGTAAGAAAGCTAAGTCGCCAATAATTGCCGTTGCACTCGGGCGAGCAGTTGCGATTCCGAGCGCGGTTGAAATGTTGCCATCGATACCAGCTAGCCCGCGATTAGCAAAGGTTTCGATTCCAGTGCGCGGGGTGGCAAAATTTTCCAGATCACGAATGGGTCTTGATGAAGCGATGAAAACCGCACCAGTTAACTGACTGGCTAACTCTCGAGCTAGTGCGCTTTCCGACCAATTGGAAATCTCACTTACTAGCTTGGCTGTGCGCAGACTTAACTGGCGCCATTGTTCATGCCAATCTGGGTCAGCTGGCTTAGAAACGACTTTAGGAGCTGCAATAAATCGTTGATCTGCAACGCGATAGGTATCAACAGTTGCCATACGTGGATCAATCACAA
>JBEINS010000049.1:0-6721 GCA_040377985.1 Candidatus Planktophila sp.
AAAGAGCGATTGGCCAGCCGCGCGTAGTTCTGCGAAAGCAAAGTTAGGAATCAAAGTTGGCAAACCTTTGCTCCTAATTATGGGCGGCTCCCAAGGTTCGGCTGCGATCAATTCAATTGTGGCTAGTTCGCTCTCAAATTTACTTAGCGACTTTGAAATCCTTCACTCTGTTGGCGGCAAGAACCAACTGCCGTTAGCAAGTGATGGTTATCGGCCAGTTGCCTATATCGAAGATATGGCCACTGCCTATCTGGCAGCAGATTTAATAATCGGGCGCAGTGGTGCTATTACGTGCGCCGAAGTTAACGCCTTAGGTAAATATGCGATCTTCATTCCACTTGCGATCGGCAATGGCGAGCAGGCTCGCAACGCCGACTTCCTGATTGAACAAGGTCGAGCAGCAGTAGTTCAACAGAGCGACTTCAGCGCGCAATGGCTGATCAAGAATCTGAGTAGTGCATTGGCGAAATCCCAAGAATTTATGGCTGGAAATGAAAGCGATCGCGACGCTGCGGCAAATATTGTTAAGTTAATGCGCCGTCATGCCAGAATTGCGTAAATGAAGCCGAAACAAACTTTGCCAGAGTTAATTGGTAAACGTGTGCACTTCATCGGTATTGGTGGAGCTGGCATGAGTGGCTTAGCCCGCATAGCGCTTTCACACGGAATCAAAGTTTCTGGCTCTGATGCTAAAGATTCAAATGTCGTAATTGCGCTCACGGCTCTTGGTGCAAACGTTTCAGTAGGGCATAAGGGCGAGAATGTTGATGGCGCAGATCTAATTGTTTTCTCAACTGCAATTTCTGAGAATAATCCAGAGCGATTAAGAGCACTTGAATTAGGTTTACCGATGATTGCCCGAGCAACTGCATTGGCGCTTTTAATGTCAGAATCTAAAAGTATTGCGGTAGCCGGAACTCATGGAAAAACTACAACTTCATCAATGCTGACAGTTGCACTGCAAGCAACTGGGGCTGATCCCTCCTTCGCAATTGGTGGCACTATCACCGCATCGGGGTCGAATGCACATCGTGGAACGGGTGAGTTTTTTGTGGCCGAGGCAGATGAGTCTGATGGTTCCTTTGTTGCCTATCATCCGTATGGGGCAATAATTACAAATATTGAACATGATCATGTTGACTTCTTTGTTGATGAGAACGCTGTTTTTGAAGCCTTTACTGATTTCGTTACGACAATAGATAGTGAAGGCTTTTTGATTTACTGCAATGACGATAAAGGTTCTCGTAAACTTGGCAGTACAGTTACAAATACCCGTACCTTTACTTATGGCACCTCACCAGATTCTGATTTAGTCATTGATCAAATAACCCTATTACCCCTTGGTTCTAGCGCTCGCGCAATCTGGCATGGCAAAGTAATTGGCAAACTCGAACTAAGCGTTCCTGGTCACCATAACTTGATGAATGCAGCTGCGGCCCTTGCCGCCGGAATAGTTTTAGATCAAGCACCGGATGAAATGATTGATGGTTTGGCTACTTTCAAGGGTGCCGGTAGACGCTTTGAGATTAAAGGTACTGTCAATGGAATTCGCGTGATTGATGACTATGGACATCACCCGACTGAAATCGAAGTCACTTTAACTGCAGCGCGCAGATTTGCCGGCGAAGGCCGCTTAATCGTAGTTTTTCAGCCGCACCGCTATTCCCGCACCAAAGCATTCATCGATAATTTCGCTACCACTTTAGATTTAGCAGATGAAGTGATTGTGCTCGAAATCTATGCCGCAAGCGAGAAACCAATAGCTGGCATTAGCTCAGAGGCTATTGTTGAAAAAATGACTCATGGAAAATTCATTCCCAACTTTATCGATGCTGTTGACGCAGTTGTTAAATCAGCTAGACCAGGTGATGTGGTTATTACCCTTGGCGCTGGCGATGTCAGTTCATTAGCACCAATTATCGTGGAAGAACTAGCTAGGTAAATGTTTTTACGCAAGCATCGGCTTTTCACACTCTTGGCAATTCTGCTAACCGCCGGCTTGGCCTATTTACTTGGCTGGTCGAATGTTTTAACAGTTAAAGAAATTAGTTATACGGGTTCGCCTACAAAAAGTAGTGAAACAACCGTTAAGAACTTGGTTAGTTTGGAAGTTGGCGAACGATTAGCCCGAATAGAAATGCGCAAAATTGCCGGACGAATCCAGACTCTGCCGTGGGTCGATAACGCTGACTTATCGCGTAATTGGATTTCTGGGAAAGTAGTTGTTGCAGTTACGCCACGTCTGCCAATTGCGACATTTAACGGCCAGCTCATGGATGCAAATGGAAAGAGATTTGAATTACCAGGTGGCTATGACTCGAAGTTGCCATCAGTTTTCGCCAAAGATCCTAAGAGTGGCTTGGCTGCGATCAAACTATTTACTAAATTACCGACCGAATTCTCAACCCGTACTTCAGCCTTTACAGCCACCTCACCTGAAAATATTAATTTCAAAATTACAGAAGGAAAACGCTCGATAAATGTTATCTGGGGCGCTGATAATGAAATAGATCTTAAACTCAAGGTATATAAGGCTTTGATAGCACTGCCCGAGAATTCTAAAATCGGAAAAATTGATTTAACTGAACCTCGTTCACCAATTGTGAAATAAAATTTTTAACCAAAATAGCTAAAATAAAAAAATAAAAAAGATGCGTGGCGGTCTTTGCCTACCTGACCTACAAAGAATAGTTTCGCCTATATATCAGGCATAACAGTGATTCTCAACTTGAGGTTTACTGTTCTTTAGGAGGATAAAAATTGGCTTCACCACAGAATTATTTAGCAGTCATCAAAGTTGTTGGTATTGGTGGCGGTGGAGTTAATGCAATTAATCGCATGATCGATGTTGGTTTAAAAGGTGTCGAGTTCATTGCGATTAATACTGATGCGCAACATTTACTGATGAGTGATGCCGATGTGAAATTAGATATCGGTCGCAAATCAACAAAAGGTCTCGGTGCAGGTGCTGCACCTGAAAAGGGTCGCGAAGCTGCACTTGATCACGCAGATGAGATTGAAGAAATTTTGCGCGGAGCAGATATGGTTTTTGTAACTGCTGGCGAAGGTGGCGGAACCGGAACAGGAGGCGCTCCGATTGTTGCAAAGATAGCTCGCGATTTGGGTGCGTTAACAATTGGTGTCGTTACTCGACCATTTAGTTTTGAAGGCAAGATTCGTCAATCACAGGCAGATATTGGAATCGAAGAACTTCGCAGCGAAGTAGATACTCTGATTGTTATTCCAAATGATCGTTTGCTTGCAATTAGCGATCGCAGCATTACTGCAGTAGATGCATTTAGATCAGCTGATCAAGTTTTGCTTTCTGGCGTACAAGGAATTACCGAAATCATCACGCAGCCAGGTTTAATTAACTTGGACTTTGCCGATGTTAAAACTGTTATGACTGATGCTGGTTCAGCGCTAATGGGAATCGGTTCCGCCCGTGGCGAAGATCGTGCTCGACGCGCTGCTGAGCTTGCTATTTCAAGTCCACTTCTTGAAGCATCAATAGATGGCGCAATGGGTGTTTTGCTATCTGTGGCCGGTGGATCAGACTTAGGTCTCTTTGAAATAAATGAAGCGTGCGAACTTGTACAAGCATCAGCACATCCAGATGCACGCATTATTTTCGGAACCACAATTGATGATGCTCTGGGCGATGAAGTACGTATTACTGTGATCGCAGCTGGTTTCTCAGGCGGAGAGCCAAAGAAGGTATCGGTGCCAGTAATTAATGCCGCCGCCCTCTCAGGCAACGCCGATCCACTTCCTAGCAATGACCCAATCTCAGTTGCACTTGATTTAGATGGTGATCGGCCATTGCGACCACGCGTAAAGTTTGAAGAGCTGGTCTCTGAAGATGATATTGATGTACCTGACTTCATGAAGTAGAGATGGATAGCTTCTTTACTAATCGCCATGGTGGTTTTAGCCATGGCGATTATTCTTCCTGGAACTTAGCCAGTCATGTCGGCGATGATCCGGCAGATGTTGAAAAAAATCGAGCAAAGTTACGTGAGCAAGTCGGCAAATTTGCAGTCATGTCACAAGTTCACGGAGACGCCGTTGTCGTAGTCGATCAAGTGCCGGCTGAAATTCCAGTTGCTGATGCGCTAATTACCGGTAACCCAAATTTAGCTTTGGTGGTCATGGTTGCAGATTGCATTCCGCTTCTGTTGCGTAGTGAAAGCTTGGTGGCTGCTGTCCATGTTGGTAGAGCAGGGCTAATGAATTCGATCGCACTCAAGACAGTCGCCCAGATGCGCGAACTTGGTGCGACACATATTTCGGGTTCTATTGGGCCGGCTATTTGCGGTAGTTGCTATGAAGTTCCAAAAGATTTGCACGATCAAGTCATTGCAGTGCACCCGTTGGCAAGTAGCGAAACCAGGTTCGGCACGTCAGCGTTAGATTTACCAAAAGCGCTAATTGCCGCCCTCGCCTTAGTTGACGTGCCGGTTGTAATTTCAGCCGGTTGCACTCTAGAAGATGATGTTTATTTCTCGTATCGCAGAAATCAAGTTACTGGTCGTCAGGCGGGAGTCATTAAATTATGAGTGATCGCAAAGCTGAAATTGCTCACAATCTGCAAGAGGTTAAAGAGCGGATTATTGGTGCCGCCAAGTCAGTAAATAGAGACCCGAATGAGATTGAATTAATTGTGGTGACCAAGACTTTTCCGATCTCTGATATCGAAATTCTCCGCGAATTAGGCGAAACAAATTTCGGTGAGAATAGAGATCAAGAGGCCGGCCCGAAAGCTGAAATAATTAGCGCTACCTGGCATTTTCAAGGCCAGATCCAGAGCAATAAAATTAAATCTATCTGCCAGTGGGCTGATGTAATTCATTCAATTTCCAGTGAAAAAGAAATCCTAAAATTTGCTCAGAGTGAGCGTAAACATCAGGTTTTTTTGCAAGTTTCCCTGGATGGGCAAGAAGGTCGTGGGGGAGCCAGTCCGGCAGAGTTAGCTCAATTAGCTGACCTGGTAAATGAGAGTAACAACCTAGAGCTTTTAGGGTTGATGGCAGTGGCACCTTTAGGAGTAGAACCGATGAAAGCATTTGCTGATTTGGCCCAGATAAATCAGGGGTTTGCGGGCCAATTTCCAAACTCGAAATTTCTATCTGCTGGCATGAGTGGGGATTTCGAAGCCGCTATCAAGTACGGTGCGACACATATTCGGGTAGGTAGTTCAATCCTCGGTTCCAGATCACCCCACTAGTAACCTTGTGGCATGGCATTTTCAGTAGGCAAAATGGCGACCTTCTTAGGTCTCAAAGACGATCCAGAACTAAATGAAGTTGCAGTTGTACGGGAACCAATGCGCACTCCTCCCGGAGTATCTATTCGTGAACCTCGTGGCGTGCGACCAGTAGTTTCAGTTGTGCAAACTGAAATTCCATCAATGGATCGCATCGTGACTTTGCATCCGCGCACCTACAGTGAAGCGCGCTCAATTGGCGAGCAGTATCGCCAAGGTAATCCAGTAATTATGAATCTTAGCGACATGGAAGAAACCGAGCGCAAGCGTTTAGTTGACTTCGCAAGCGGATTAGTTTTTGGACTACACGGAAGCATCGAACGTGTTACTTCAAAAGTATTTTTGCTCTCTCCTGAGAATGTCAGTGTCAGCAATGATGAAAAAAATGCTGCTGCAGAAGCATCCTTTTACAACCAGAGCTGATTCTTAGATGTTTAGCATTGGCGGATTAATCGCCGATTTACTTCAACTCTTTTTACTCTGTTTATTCTTGCGTCTAATCTTGGATTATGTCCGTATGGCTAAGCCTGATTGGCGGCCAAGCGGAGTCCTGCTTATGGCGGCAGATTTTATTTATGCGGTAACTGATAAGCCACTTGGATTTGTACGTCGTTTTGTCAAGCCACTACGTCTTGGCGGAATAAGCATCGATCTCTCAATGCTAATTCTCTTCATTGTAATTTCGCGAATTGCGCCGCTGCTACGCTCGTTTTAGCTAGCTCTGCTTAACTAATTTAACTGTTAAGCCAAGTTCATTATCTCCAATACTCAGTGCATTATCTACTTGCATTTGAGTTGCCAGCACTTCACCTTGGATATGAGATAAATCTGCAGCGATTGCAGTCATCACATCAGCGTTAGCGTTGTAGGAGATAATGATTCGGTCAGAAATATCAAAACCATTAGTTTTGCGAGCATCTTGAATAAAGCGAACAACTTCACGCACCAGTCCGGCACTTATTAAAGCTGGACTTAGCGCTAGATCAAGAGCAACGCTCTCACCATCATGGCTAGCCACATTCCAGCCGCTCTTAGGGGTTTCGGTAACGACTAAGTCATCGAGTGAAATTTCCCATTCACTAACTTTGGCTGAAGCGCTTACACGTAGCGTTGTAACTAATTCAGCAGGGTTTTGCGTGGAAATTGCTTTAGCAATCTCTTGTACTGCGCCACCAAATTTTGTACCCAAGGTGCGGAAGTTCGCCTTTATCGAGATATCAACTAATTCCCCATCAGCACTAGCGATATCTTCTAGATCAATCACGTTTAGCTCTTCAGCAATCTGCTCTTTCATGGCAACTGGTAGCGCTGCCCAGCCTTTTGCTGAGATTAAAGCGCGTTGTAGCGGTTGACGAATCTTGACGCCACTTTCGGCGCGAGCTGCTCGGCCTAGTTCGACGATGCGCTTAGTTAGAGCAACTTGGGCAGATAAAGTTCCATCAATCTGGGATCGAT
>JBEINS010000015.1:0-12051 GCA_040377985.1 Candidatus Planktophila sp.
ATCTGCCCGATTAGGCTCTCCCCATGGTTAATTTGACGCGGATTTACACAAAAACTGGCGATGATGGAACTACTTCACTCGGCGATATGAGCCGCACTTCGAAGAATGATCCACGTCTTGAGGCATATGCCACCGTAGATGAAGCTAACTCAGCAATTGGTGTAGCACTCTGCGCCGATACATTACCGGCTGAATTAAAGCCGCTGTTGATTCGCATTCAAAATGATCTCTTCGATGTGGGCGCAGATCTTTGCACCCCAGTAGTCGATGAACCAAAAATTGAACCACTTCGAGTTCTGGAATCACAGATTACTTATCTGGAAGAGCAGATAGATGCTTACAACGAGCAACTAGAACCACTTCGCTCATTTGTATTACCTTCTGGCACTTTGGCAGCAGCTAACCTACACGTTGCTCGCACGGTTGCTCGTCGCGCTGAGCGATGCACCTGGGCTGCGATTCACGCATTCGGCGGCGGCGTTAATCCGCTAGCTGCAAAATATTTAAATCGCTTATCTGACTTACTCTTTGTACTTGCTCGCATCTCTAATAAAGAGCAAGGCGATGAACTTTGGGTCCCTGGCGCTAACCGCTAACCCGAATCAGTTATTTGCTTGAAGCGTTGGTGTATAGACGTTAGTTTTTAACGTCTCAGTCGCAGGCGCATGATGGCAAATCACATTTATATTAGAAATTTTGTTTCCCCGCTCAATATCTTCAGAACTAATCAAAAGGATTGTTTTATATACCTTTTTCGCCGTTCCAGTAGTGGTTGTGCGAATCGTGCCCAAGGTAACAATAGTTAGATCTGCTATGTTTTTTGGACCTTTAACTTGAGATTTAACTTCCCACCATGAGCAACCATTTGTAGAGGCCACAGTTATCGCGCCACAGGAATACTTCTGACAAATCAATGTGCCGTCAACTTTTTGCGCTAATTGCGCTGTCAGCACTTTACTGTTTGAGGCAATACCAACTAACTCTTTAACTGTTGGAACTTTTGCATAGATCTCACCTTTTACAGTAAAGCCAACTGGTGGCCACTTTGGTGAAGGCGAAGGCTTAATTTTAGATGCGGCATTTGCCCCGCTTGCGCTAAGTGCAATAACTAATAGCAGTACTAACCCAAGTCGCTTCACTTGTTCTCCCAGCGAAATGTCTTAACCGCAAAGAAGAGGCCAACAATCAGCCAGACAAAAAGAATTATGGCGGTGCGACCACCTTCCCAGCTCTTAGCAACTTCTTGCGCAGCAAATGTGTCGGGCAAGAAAACACTTCGCATTCCTTGAGTTAGCCATTTGAGCGGAAAGATTGCGGCAACTTGTTGCATCCAGCCAGGTAATTGGGTGAAGACAAAGAAAACGCCGCTAAAGAATTGCAAAATAATTACAACTGGCGAAACTATCGCTGAAGCTCCGCGACCATTTTTTGGCACTGAAGAGAATGCCACACCAAGTGCTGTTGAACTGGCGGTTCCGAGTACTAGTAGCCAAGTAAAAGTTAGCCATTTGCTTGGTTCGGTTGGCATATTTAGCCCAAAGAAAGCAACACCGATGGCAAGCAAGATCAGAACTTGCACCACCATGCTGGCAAATACGGAGATCGCTTTGCCGATGAAGTAACTAGTAATAGGTAGTGGTGTGCCACGCAAGCGTTTGATAGCGCCCATGTCACGTTCGATTGGAATATTAATGGCAATATTTTGAAAGCCACTATTAACTAAGCCTGATGCGATCATGCCAGCTACAAAATATTGGCTAAAAGTTACCCCTGGCGCAATAGTGTCCTTAAATACGCTGCCAAAGATCGCTAATAAAATGACGGGGAAGAAGATGGTAAATACCACTGCTTCTTTCTGGCGTGAGAATTGAATGATTTCCATTTGGCCACGCAGGAAGCCAAGTTTTAAGGTGCCCGGAACTTTATTCATGCTGGCCACCAATCATCTTTAAGTAAATATCTTCTAGCGATGGACGAGTGATAACCAATTCTGGAATATCGCCACCAAACTGCGCAGCTAACTTGTTAACAACTGCTGTTGGGTTATCGCTCTCTTCAGATTCAAGACCAGATATTCCCATCCAAGAAACCGTAGCTTTTGCGGTACTGCGACCACCAAGGAGTGCGGGCGTTGAAACTTCAACTATTTTTCCGGCCGTAATTACGGCAACACGATCGGCTAACTCTTCAGCTTCATCAAGATAGTGAGTAGTTAATAAAATTGTGGTGCCGCCAGCCTTTAAGTCACGAATCAGCGACCAGAATGCGCGCCGTGCTTCTGGGTCAAAGCCAGTGGTTGGCTCATCAAGAAATAGAAGTTCAGGATTTCCGATGATTCCAAGTGCGACATCAAGGCGACGTCGTTGGCCACCTGATAATTCCAGGACTAATGAATTGCGTTTTTCAGTAAGACCTACTGCTTCGATTACTTGATCGACATCGCGTGGGTTGGCATAGAAAGCACTGAAATGCTTAACAATTTCGCGCACCTTAAATGAGCCAGCATCGGATGCGGTCTGTAGAACAATGCCAATGCGATTACGCCAACTGCGGCCAGCATCGCCCTTGGTCGCTGGGTCAAACCCCAGCACGCTAACCGAGCCGCTGTCAGGTGCTCGAAAGCCGGCCAGAATCTCAACTGTGGTGGTTTTGCCAGCACCATTTGGGCCTAACAGAGCGAAAATCTCGCCTGCCTCGATCGCTAAATCGATGCCAGCGACGGCGGTGAAGTCGCCATATGACTTTGTAAGGCCCTTAACTTCAATCACCTTCATGGCTCCAGCCTGTCACAAGAAGCTTAAAAATGCGAGAAAATGAACCATGAGCCCGCGCCGCAACTATCCCAAAGGGAAAAGACCTCAGGATGCTGAGCGAGAAATCAATACTTCTAATGAAAGTATCGAAGAACACAGTGATGGAACATATCGAGTTAGAAAATTAACTGGTTCATCTTCAAATAAACCATATCGCTGCCCAGGTTGTGATCAAGTTATTCCGATGGCAACGCCACATATTGTTGCCTGGTTAGAACATGATGAAGAATCGCGCCGCCATTGGCATACACCATGTTGGAGTAAGAAAAATAATCGCGGCCCACGCACAGATCGCACACGAAATGCGCCCCGCTTCTAATTAACCTAATTAAAAGTTAACTCAGCCGACCTTTAAGAATCTTAATGACGCGCACAATTAATTTATCGCTGAAATAAGAACGCTTAAAGCTAGTAAATGCCAAAGGCAATTGGAATCGCGCACGAACCACGGTGCGCGGATATGTAAACTCTAGAATTCCTTCGGGGCCATGAATGCGACCAGAGCCACTATCTTTCACGCCGCCAAATGGCACTGATGGAATTGCTGCGAATGAAATAGTTGAGTTAATCGCAACCATTCCACAATGAAGTTGTGAAGCAATCTTCTTACCTTGGCGCTTCGACCAAACCGATGCGCCTAAGCCATATTTACTTGCATTAGCTAAACGAATTGCATGATCAATAGAGTGGAAACGATTGATAATAATTACTGGCCCAAAGGTTTCCTCCGTCATCGCAATAGCATCTTCTGGCACATCTACTAAAACAACGGGCTGCACATATGGTGGCTGTACTGATTTTTTACCACCCAATAGTGCTTTACCGCCGCGCTTTAACGCATCGGCAATATGGGCGGCAATCACATCTAGTTGTTCTGGCATGGTTGCGGGACCGTAATTACCAGCCCCTGGTGCACCTGCAGTGATCTTTTCAGCTTCGGCCACGAAAAGTTCAATGAAACGATCTGCAATCTTTTCATCTACATAAATGCGTTCAGCGCCAATACAAGTTTGCCCGGCGTTAGACATGGCAGACCATAAAGAATTTTCAACAGCTGCCTTGATGTTGGCATCTTCGGCAATAATTACTGGGTCTTTGCCACCACATTCCAGAATAACTGGAATCATATTTGCCGCGCACGTTGCAGCGACTAACTTGGCAGTCTTGGTTGAACCGGTAAAAGCTAATTTATTGATTTCACTTTCACATAAGTATTTACCAGTATCGCCGAAGCCAGTAATAACTTGGAAAATATCTTCACTTGGTGCAACTTGGGCAAATGAATCAGCTAGCCAAACACCAACTGCTGGGGTTAATTCACTTGGCTTAAACACCACTGCGTTACCAGCGGCAAGTGCGTAGGTGATTGAACCAAGTGGAGTAAACATCGGATAGTTCCAGGGGCCGATAACACCGACGACGCCAACTGGTGAGTGCTCAACGCGTGCTGACATATTTGCCATGATCGCTCCAGGAGAACGATGTTCTGGACTCATCACATATTCAGCGTTACGTGCAGCCCAACCAATGTGGTTAATCGCAAGCGCTGCCTCTAGCTTGGCATCACTAATTGGCTTTCCGGTTTCATCAGAGATTAATTCGGCGATCTCATCAACGTGGCTGACTAAGTATTTGCTCCAATCGAGCAATACTTTCTTGCGACCCTTAAAACCCAAGTGCTGCCACTGATAAAGCGCTTCATGAGCAGTTTCAACCACGAGTGAAACGATGTCTTTGCTATCTACTGGAAAGGTAGCTAAAACTTCACCAGATACCGGATTGATTGAATCAAAGGTCTTTTTACGTGATGTGGCCATAGCGGCAAAGATACACTTGCCTTATGGCCGAACCAATTCGCCCCAGCACGGTATTGCCGGCTAATCGATCACCTTTCACGCTGCTAACAGCCGATGGACAGATGTTGGTGGGTGAAGTTGCTAGCCCAATCGGTAATTCCACTGGCGCAATTCTTTGTCTGCACCCGCTGCCAACTGCTGGCGGCATGATGGATAGTCATATTTATAAGAAAGCAGCTAATCGCTTGCCCGATATGGCAGGCATTACTGTCGTGCGTTTTAATACCCGTGGCACAACCAGTGCTAATGGCACCAGCACTGGCACTTTCGATAACGGTGGTGCTGAAAAATTCGATGTTGAGGCAGCTCTGAGATATTGCTTAGATACTTTAGCGCTAGAAAATCTCTGGGTAGTTGGCTGGTCTTTCGGAACTGACTTAGCGCTGCGTCATGCCAAAGACTCACGGCATAAAGGTTTAATTCTGTTGAGTCCACCACTTCGCACATCAGAGCCGAGTGATTTGCAATATTGGAATAACGATGGTCGCCCAGTTTTCACACTTGTTCCTGAACTAGATGATTATTTGCGGCCGCCAGAAGCAGTACAACGTTTTGCAGTCATTAAGAATCACCAGATGATCGCAGTTGAAGGCGCAAAGCACTTATGGGTGGGCGAACCAGCAGTTCATCGGGTGCTCTCTGAGATCACTCAGATTATTGCGCCAAATAGATTGCCACTACCAACTCAGAGTTAATTAAGCGTTATCAGTTCTTGGGAAAACTACTTCATCCAAAATCAAGATAATCGCGGCAGCAACTGGCACTGCTAACAGGCCGCCAACTAAGCCCAATAATGACGAACCGATGAGGGCCGAAATAATAGTTACTGCGCCAGGTATAGAAAGCGTTTTCTTCATTATGCGCGGTGTTATTAGATAGTTTTCAATCTGCACATAGAGAACATAAGCCAAGAAAGCGACGAGCCCGATAGTTACCGATTGGGTGAGCGCAACTAAAGTCACCACGGTGCAGCCAATAAAGTGGCCGATTAACGGAATCAAACCGCACACAAGCACTGTCATTCCAAGTGCGATTGGGGAAGGAATTCCAAGGCCAAGTGAGAGTAAGAAAGTGAAAACACCAGCCATAAAAGCGATCATTACTTGGCTGCTAACGAATGAACCAACTCTTGAAATTATGGCATCGGTTAGTGCGCCAACTCGTGGTCGACGTGATGCTGGTGCAAGACGCAGGCCTAGCTTGACCATTTGTGGCAAGGAAGTTAAGAAATAGAGAGTCAAGATCAAAATAGTAAGCGCTGCGAAAGTTCCGGATAATACTGATTTACCAACACCAACTACACCACCAAAAGTAGTGAGTAGCAGTTTTCCATCTGAAGTTCGTGAGGTAACTTCACGTTGCAAAGTATCAAGCAAGCCATATTGCTCATTGAGTCGCATAAATAAGGAATTAGATTTCAAATCTTGGATCAGCGATGGTGCTTGACTGATTAAGTTAGAACCTTGCGATACGACTGGTGGGACCACAATTAAAGCAAAGAAAATAACAAACAAAATTACTGAAATAAATATTGCAGTAACTGCGCTAGTGCGTGATAAGCCCCGACGACGAAGTGCTTCAACGGCAGGGTTAAGCCCGGTAGCTAGGAAGAGCGCAATTAAAATCAGGACGAATATTTGCGAAGCACTGGCAAGTGCGCGCATTAATACAAATGCAGCAAGTGCGCCGATTGTCGCAATGAATCCAAAATAAAATGGGTGTGATTTGTTAATTGGGTCACCTAAAGCACCCATATCAGTGTTAATAACCTGGGGTTCACCCGTAACAACTTTTTTAATTCGCTTACTTATCGTCATGTGTTCAAGTGTAATTGCCTAAGATGAGCCCATGACCCTACGAATCACTGGCTTTGGCGAAGAGATCGCTGCCATCTCGGGTCTGCCTTGGAATCAGCCGCTAGAACAATGGCCAGAGGATCCAGCTCTCGCTGAAAAACGCGGTATCTCGCGCCACGTGGTTCGCCTGATCCGGGTAACTGATGAACCTGATTCCGAAATCTATGCGGTGAAAGAGACAGTTTCTGAGTTCGCTAATCGTGAATATGCCGCCTTGCGCGAACTTCGCCGATTGCAAGCACCTAGCGTTGATCCAATTGCCGTAGTAGAAGGCCGCAAAGATATAAATGGCGAAGAGTTGCCATGTGTATTAGCTACTCGCTTCTTGCCATATTCACTGCCTTACCGAGTTGTGCTTTCAGGCGCTCTTTCTCCACATGACATTTTAAATATGGCTAATGCTTTGGCGCTTTTGTTAGTTCGTTTACATCTACTGGGCTTCTGGTGGGGCGACTGTTCACTTTCAAATACTTTATTCCGCCGTGATGCTGAAGGTTTTGCAGCTTACTTAGTCGATGCCGAAACTGGCGAGTTTCAGAAAACTCTTAGCGATGGCCAGCGCGAACATGATTTAGATATCGCTCACTTTAATGTGGCTGCTGAACTAGAAGACTTAGCTCTATCAGGCGTTCTCTATCCAGGCATGGACCCAGTTCGCGCAAGCGATACCGTAATGAAAAGATACCGACGACTGTGGGCCGCGCTTCGCGATCCGCAATCACTTGACCCAACTGATCGCCGCGCTGTTGAACGAGCGATGCGTCAACTACATGATTTAGGTTTTGCAGTTGAAGAAGTCTCAATTGCTATTGATGGTGAAAATAAAATTTTGAAGTTCCAGCCTAAATTAGTTGCGGCCGGTTATCACACCAATCGATTACGTGAATTAATGGGCCTAGAAACTGAAGAGTTACAAGCAAAACGAATCTTGGCATCCTTTGATCGTTACCGAGCTCGCGAAAGCAATCTTTCAACAAACGTGAATGAAGTGGCCTTTAAGTGGTTAACTGAGATTTTCAATCCGATTGTTAACTCTGTTCCGGCTGAGCATCTAGGCCGAGTCGAGCCAGCTCAGTTATTTCATGAAGTCCTTGAGCATCGTTGGTACTTAAGCGAAGCTGCCGGCCATGATGTGGGCTTGGATTTAGCCTGCAAAACCTATATTTCTGAAGTTCTGCCCTACCGTCGCGATTCAGGTATCGAGTTAGTGGAATGATTTAGCAATGAGTTTGCCACCTAATTTTGGTCGCGCCGTTGATTTGAGTTCGCTTACTAAGCCAGCCCAAGCCACCAATGCAATCGCTTCTACTTACGAAATCACGACTGAAAATTTTGCAGCCAATGCAGTAGAACTCTCACGAACTAAACCTGTAATTTTATTGGTCTGGTCACCTCGAAGCCCCGAATCCATGACCACTCTTGAAACACTAAGTAAATTAGAAGCAGGCGCTAATGGTGCGTGGGCACTAGGCAGCATAAATGCTGATGATCAACCACAAGTAGCCCAAGCCCTACAGACAAAGAGCGTGCCATATGCAGTTGCTCTCATTAATGAACAACCAGTTCCGCTATTTGATCAGAGCCATCCAGAAAATCAAATCAAAATGGTGATTGATAAAGTTTTAACGCTAGCTGCTGAGCAAGGTATTGGCAGCGCACCTGTTGAAACTATCGAACCAGAAGAAGATGAAGCGCTTGCAGCTCTTGAATCCGGCCATTATGAAATTGCAAGAGCGGCGTATCTGAAATTGTTAAGCCGCAAACCAAATGACGCTTTGGCCAAATTAGGTTTAGCGCAAACTGAACTACTAATTCGCACGGAGAAACTCGAAGCAAAGTTAGTAACCGCTCTGGCTGCCTCTGAACCAGATAATGTAAAAGCCCAATTAGATTGCGCCGACTTAGAAGTTATCAGTGGTGATCTAGATGCTGCGTTTAACCGTTTAATCGATTGTGTTCGCCGTTTTGCCGGCGCCGATCGCACGGCAGCGAAGGACCATCTCTTGGCACTCTTCCAATTAGTAGATCCAGCGGACCCACGACTAAAAGTGGCTCGCACCTCTCTTGCAAGTGCACTTTTCTAGACGACGTCGATGAATAAACAAATCATCAGGCCGGAAGAAGAGTTTAAAACTTTAACTAAACTCTTCTTTCTATTTGGCTTTGGGATCATGTCTTGGATCCCTAGATTTCCAGACTTTAAGGAGCAATTAGGCCTAACAAATGGCCAATTTGGCTCAATTATCAGCCTAGGAAATGTGGGCGCTTTTATCAGCCTGTTATCTGTAGGTCACATAGTTCACAAGCTCGGCAGCTATAAAGTTCTAATAGCAAGTACCTGCACGCTTTACTTAGGTTTTATCTTAATTGCGAGTGTCTCTTCTACTTTGATCTTTATTCCAGCCGTAATTTTGATTGGATTCTCTAGCTCGGCTTTTCATATTTCAGTCAATAGTCAGGCTTTCGATAGCCAAACTCGAATTACCAAACCAATCATTGTGAAGTTACATGGCATCTGGACTATGGGCGCTGTTGTTACTGGACTGCTTTCAGGTTTCTTAATCGGCAGAATCTCTGCGACAGTGCAGCTTAATATTGTCTTCGCATTAGTGCTCTTTCTTAATATTAAATATATAAACCGGTTACGCCCGGTTGCTCTCTTGCCAAAGCTCGAAGATGATCATTACTCAGTTAAACAAATATTTAAATCTCTACGATTTGATCGCTTGATCGCTGGCGGCATGATCTGCGCCATTATGATTGAAATCTCAATGGGTGATTGGTCAAATATATTTGCGCGCGAATATCTCGGAATCAAGGGCGGACTAATTACCCTGCCATACATTTTGTTTATGAGTGCCATGATTGCTGGCAGACTTGGAATTTCCAGGATTATCAATCGGATGCCAATTAATAGAGCAGCCAATATTGGCTCGGTTGCAGGTGGCACCTTCTTTTTAATTGGTATTTTGGCTTCGATCTTATTTGGCGACACTCATCAGTACTGGGCCTTTGGAATATTCTCATTTGGTTGTCTCATGGCTGGCATCGGCACCTCATTTGTAGTGCCAAGTTTCTTTAATGCAGCAAGTGCCCGAAGCCCATACCCAAGTGCTGTAGTAATTGGTCAAATCGGTTTAATCAATAATTTCTTTATCTTTGGCGGTAAATGGGTAATTGCTTGGACCGCGCAGTTCACTTCCTTAGCCGTTGCCCTCTTGATTCCAGCAGTAATGGCGCTATCTGTTCCGCTCTTCTCAAAGGCGTTGTTAAGCGGTAATGCCAAAGGGCAAGCAGACGAAAAGTAGGCTTTTTAAGCTAATTTCAGCCACAGCGTAGCAAGCGGGGCCACTCTTAACGTAATGACTAAGTCAGAACCTTCAGCCACATCAACTGGTTGATTAATAACACCACTGCCACCAAAAGCTAAATCATCAGTGTTTAAAACTTCGCGCCAGGTTCCGGCTTTTGGCATTGGCAAACGGTAGTTCTCATGTGGCACGGGTGAGAAATTGGTTATGCAGACAAGGGGCTGACCATCATCTGCCCACCGAGTAAATGCTAAAACATTGCTTGCTGCATCGTTACCAACTAACCAAGAGAATCCTTCTGGTGAAGTATCTTTCTCAAAGAGTGCAGAGGTTGACTTATAAAGATGATTTATCTGAGAAATAGTTTTTGATACACCACTATGTTCATCGTATTGAGTTAAGTGCCACTGTAATCCGGCTGATTCACTCCACTCATCATTTTGGGCAAATTCTTGACCCATAAAGAGAAGTTTCTTACCAGGGTGTGCCCACATGAATCCATATAGCGCACGAAGCGTTGCTAACTTCTGCCAACGATCACCTGGGAATTTATTTACAAGTGAACCTTTACCATGTACAACTTCATCATGTGAAAGCGGCAACATAAAGTTTTCTGACCAGGCATAGAGAATTGAGAATGTTACTTCGTTGTGGTGATGCACGCGATGGATTGGATCGCGCTGTAGATATTCAAGAGTGTCATGCATCCAGCCCATATTCCATTTAAAACCAAAGCCGATGCCATCTGAATCAGTACTGCGTGTTACACCAGGCCAAGCCGTTGATTCTTCGGCAATCATCATGATGCCAGGGTGGGTGCGATATGCCGTAGAAGTTGCTTCTTGCAATAACTGCACAGCTTCGAGATTCTCACGGCCACCAAATTTATTGGGAACCCATTCGCCTTCTTTACGCGAATAATCCAAATACAGCATCGAAGCAACAGCATCTACCCGCAGCCCATCAATGTGGTATTCGGTCAACCAATAAAGTGCGCTAGCCACGATGAAGTTGCGAACTTCATTGCGACCGAAGTTAAAGATCAGCGTGCCCCAGTCGGGATGCTCACCTAAACGGGGATCTGCATGCTCATAAAGGGCAGTTCCATCGAATTTAGCTAGCGCCCATTCATCTTTCGGGAAGTGCGCAGGCACCCAATCAAGAATCACGCCAATACCAGCATCATGAAGGGCGTTAACTAAATACTTAAATTCATCGGGTGAACCAAAGCGCGAAGATGGTGCAAAGAAAGAAGTTACTTGGTAACCCCACGAAGGACCATACGGATGTTCCATGACAGGCAAGAATTCAACGTGTGTGAAGCCAGTTTCTTGTAAGTAGGCAACTAGCTCAGTTGCTAAATCACGATAATTTAGACCAAGTCGCCAAGAACCTAAGTGAACTTCATAGACAGATACTGCGCTACGCCAAGACTCAAATTTACTTCGCTTGGAAATCCAGCTCTCATCACTCCATTGGTAATTCGATTCCTCAACAATAGAGGCAGTTAGCGGCGGGATCTCGGTAGCTCGAGCCATGGGATCAGCATGATCAACCCAGCGTCCATCATTGGTGTGAACTGCAAACTTGTATTTAGTACCAGGTGCTAAATCGGCAATAAAGATTTGCCAGATGCCAGTATTTTCAATGCGCCACATACGATGAGTATTGCGATCCCAGTAATTTAGATCGCTGATCAAACTTACATCAAGAGCATTTGGTGCCCAAAGCGCAAAAGAGGTGCCAAGTAAATTTCCCTCAGCATCGCGCTGAACATGCGAACCTAGAACTTTCCAAAGTTCTTCGTGACGGCCTTCAGCAATTAAATAAAGATCTAGTTCGCCCAAAGCGCCAGGTTGATTAGGTACTACCTGAGGTTTGCGGCGAAAGATTCTCATTAGTTAAGGGATCCGCACCACGGCAATATGAGCCACATTGTTGTAATCGCCCCGAGGATCAAGGCTGACAAAGCTATCTCGATTCCAACTAAATGAGTTTCCAGTTATCTGATCATCAACCACAAATGAATCTCCAGTTAGTCCCAGCAAATCCATGTTCCAGCGAACCACAGTCGCTTGCGCATTTGAAGGGTCAAGATTGACGATCACCAGTACTAGATTCTCACCATCACGCTTGGAATAAGCGATTATTGCCTCGTTATCAGTGTGGTGGAAATGCAGATTGCGCAGGCGCTGCAGAGCACGGTTGGCGTTAC
>JBEINS010000195.1:0-1828 GCA_040377985.1 Candidatus Planktophila sp.
CCACCGACAATTCGGTTACGTTTAAATCGATCTCCAACTACTCCGCCAAATAACATCAGGGCGATCATTGGAAACATGCGTGCTGCCATGACGATACTTAAATCTTTCGCGGTGGCTCCAGGTAGCGCCAATACGCCGAATGCCAACGCGACTGGTGAGATTCCATTTCCTACATTTGAGATAAAGCGAGAGAGCGCTAGCGCGCTAAAGCCAGGATGTCCGCCAAGTTCGGCTAATTGTTTGCGCACTCGGGTAAGACTAGTGGCGGGAAATAGGGTAATTCAGTCGGGTGATAGCCCCCAGCATGAGCGTGAATTCTCCGAATATCCCGAAAAAAACCAGAAAATACCCCCTAGGTATAGTGCAAATCCCTTGCAAAAGGTTCACAATATTTCTCACTGGTTGAGGTCAATGAGGTTCCTCGAGGATTTCATCGCCTTCATCCGGCTTTAGGGGCCGCCTGGTCCTTAAAGTATTAAGCACCCCACGGAGGCTTATTTACATGATTAAACTCGATCCAAATCAATGGAACTTGGTCTATAACGTATTCTCGTTCGGACTTGTTTCAATGCTTGCTTGCACTGTTTACACTCTAGTTTCACAGGCTCGCGTACTGCCTAAGTACCGCAACGCTCTCGTAATGTCATCAATGGTTACATTCATTGCTGGCTACCACTACTGGAGAATCTTTAACTCATTCTCAGAATCATCTGAAGGAATGTCAGTTAACGTTTCTGGAGACCAGGGTGCATTTAACGAGGCATACCGTTATGTTGACTGGCTATTAACTGTTCCTCTACTTCTTGTTGAAGTTATTGCAGTGCTTGCACTTGCAAAGGAAGTTTCAAAGTCACTCATCACTCGTTTGGTTCCAGCATCAGCTGCAATGATCGCACTTGGTTACCCAGGTGAAATCTCAAACGATCAGAACACACAGGTTCTATACGGTGTTCTTTCAACACTTCCATTCCTATACATCCTCTATGTCTTGTTCGTAGAGCTTGGTAAGTCACTTGATCGCCAGCCAGAAGGCGTTGCAGCAACCATCGGTCGCTTGCGTCTCCTTTTGATCGCGACATGGGGCGTTTACCCAATCTCATACATCCTTGGTATGGGCGAAGGTATGGCTTCAGCTGAGCAATTCGTTGGCGTACAGGTTGGTTACACAATCGCTGACGTATTGGCAAAGTGCGTATTCGGTCTAACAATTTTGAAGATCGCACGCATGAAGTCACACGCAGAAGGAATGAAGGACGATCACTAATCGTCTTATAAATAGTTAAAGTTAAAGGGGCGTCGGGAAACCGGCGCCCCTTTAATATTTGTAGGATAGGCATATGACACAAGAAAAGATAAGTAAGTACGTGCTCAACAATTACCGTATGGCCAGTTATTTGCTGCTGGCAATTGGGCTTATCAATCTTCGCTATCAAACTGGCAAAGAAGAAGTCTTTAACAATTCCCTAACAATCATCGTTCCTGGATTTTTAATGCTTCTGGTTACTTTCTTAAAGTCAGCACACGCTCTCTTGGCTCGCCGTGAAGTTATGGTAATCCTCGCAATTGCAGGTACAGCGCTAGTGATCTGGGCAATTACCAACTAAATAGCCAATTGCGTTTAGTTGGCTTCTAGTTATTTCCGCTAGTTTAATTCCTGAATGAGATATCGCTCTTCTTCATCGCGGTAATTAAGATTCGAATCGCATTTGGACCCATGCCGTGCAGATCTTTAATGGCATCTAGTGAGTATTTTCTTAAATCGCTAACCTTGTAAAGACCTTCATCAATTAGCGCTCTGCGCGCAGGTGCCGATAATCCAAGTTCTACC
>JBEINS010000057.1:0-6283 GCA_040377985.1 Candidatus Planktophila sp.
CAGCAAGCGCTACAACGCGCACACCGTGCCTATATTTTAGAAACCGGAAACATTGTTAAGGAAGCTAAAGCTTCAGATCTTCTTAATGATCCAGCAGTACGCGAGGCATACCTCGGTACTGGCGCTCACTAATAACTTTTAATCTTTACTTTTAAAGTTATTAGTCGCGCTTAGCTAAAATTAAACAAGTAATTCGCGCAGTACATGTGCGCTCGCCTGCTTCATTTGTAATTACTATCTCCCAGACGCAGAGTGTTTTGCCTAAAGAAATCGCAGTTGCAACGCCGGTCACAATGCCTTCGGTTGCGGACTTGTGATGAGTGGCATTGATATCTATACCCACAACACTGCGTCCGGGACCTGCATGAATCAGCGAACCAACTGACCCTAAACTCTCGGCCAATACAACATTAGCGCCACCATGTAATAAGCCCATTGGTTGTCGATTACCAACAACGGGCATGGTTCCAACTAGTCGTTGCGGGGATGCCTCAGTTATTTCGATACCCATTTTGCTGTCGAGTTCGCCAGTACCTCGGGCACGGATAGCTGCTAAATAATCGAAAGATTCGTTCTGCGTCATAGTCGGTGAGTCTAACGCGATCAACCTAAGATGGGCGTATGACAAAGCGCCTTTTGCTAATTGATGGCCACTCAATGGCTTATCGCGCCTTCTTCGCACTACCGGCTGAGAACTTCACTACCGCTTCAGGCCAACATACAAACGCGATTTATGGCTTTGCCACCATGCTGATCTCATTACTCAAAGAAGAAAAACCCACACACATTGCCGTGGCTTTCGATGTGTCGCGTAAGACTTTCCGCACTGAAATATTTCCAGAATACAAAGCTAATCGAGCTAAGACACCAGATGAGTTTCGTTCGCAGATGTCTTATCTACATGAGCTAGTTGAGTCATTCGGCATTACCCAATTCGAACGCGAAGGTTTTGAGGCCGATGACATTATCGCCACGATTGCAAAACAAGCTGAAGCTGATGGTTTTGAAGTAGCTATCTGTACGGGCGATCGCGACAGTTTCCAACTAGTTAATGACAAGACCACTGTTCTCTATCCAAAGCGTGGTGTCAGTGAAATGGCGCGCATGACACCTGCGGCCGTTGAAGAGAAATACATGTTGACCCCTACGCAGTATCCAGATTTCGCAGCGCTGCGCGGAGATCCCAGTGATAACTTGCCATCTGTTCCAGGTGTTGGTGAGAAAACGGCTGCTAAGTGGATTATCGAATATGGATCGCTGAAAGATTTACTGAATAAAGCAGATCAAGTACCCGGCAAAGCCGGTGAGTCACTGCGTGCCAATCTCGAATCCATCGCAAAGAACCGCGAATTAACTCAATTGATTCATGATGTGCCCATAGAACTTTCACTTAATGATTTAGCTTGGCAACCAATTCAAGAGAGCAAGATTGCGCCTCTCTTTGCAACCCTTGAATTTCGCACTCTTAAGGATCGTTTGGGACCGTTGCTAGATTCAAAGACCGCCAAGAAAGTTGAAGAGCCGCTGGCACTATTTGAGATTGCTGAAGAAGTAAGACCCGTGGCTGCGACTAAAAAGATTATGGCCGCAAAAGGTGAAATAGCTTTGACGGTTGAAATTAAAGAAGGTGCAGTAGTTAATTACTCGGTCGCACTAGCCGGTGGTGAAACTTTTACCGTTAGTGGCGATGAATTTGGGCCATGGTTAGCCGACGCCTCGATTCCAAAAATAATGCATGATGCCAAAGCTATAGCGCGTTCATATCCAGTGGCTGGGCTGATCTTTGATACTGAAATAGCTGCCTATTTAGTAAACCCAGGAGTGCGCAACCAAGATATTGCTTCCTTACTTGAGCGATGGGGAAGCGGCTCAATTGAAGTAAATGCAGCTGCCTTATTCACGCTTCGTGATTCGCTGCAAAAAGAACTTGATTCCCGATCACTAACCAAATTGTTTATCGAACTCGAACTGCCTATCGCAAACTTATTAGCCCGTCTGGAAAACTCTGGCATCTGCGTTGATGAAAAAGAGTTGAATAAGTTAAAGGATTTCTTTGAAGGTGAAGTATCCCGCGAGAGTAAAGCCGCTCACGAGGCTGCTGGCCACGAGTTCAATGTGGCATCTCCTAAGCAACTACAAGTAGTCCTCTTCGATGAACTAAAGCTGCCTAAGACTAAGAAGATTAAGACTGGCTTTACGACAGATGCCGAATCCCTTGAATGGCTCTTTGAAAAGACCAAGCATCCACTGCTGCAATCACTCCTTCGAATTCGCGAAACCAATAAGTTAAAGACAACGGTTGAAGGACTCTTAAACGAAATTGCCGAAGATGGCCGAATTCATACCCACTTCCAACAGACCGTTGCTGCAACCGGCCGTCTTTCATCTACTGGTCCAAACCTGCAGAACATTCCGGTTCGCACTGAAGAAGGTCGCAAGATTCGCGCCGCTTTCATTGCGGGCAAAGGTTTTGAAACTTTGCTGACCGCTGACTACAGCCAGATTGAAATGCGCATCATGGCGCACCTTTCCCATGACGAGAACTTACTGGCTGCCTTTGAAAGTGGTGAAGATTTACATGCCACAGTGGCTGCTGAAGTATTTGGTGTGAAAGCTAAAGATGTTGATCCCGAAATGCGCCGGCAGATTAAGGCGATGTCATATGGTCTGGCCTACGGACTTTCATCTTTTGGCTTATCGATGCAACTTTCAATTTCACCACCGGAAGCAACAGACTTAATGGATCGTTACTTCCAACGTTTCGGCGGCATTCGTGATTACTTGAAGAATGTAGTCGAAGAAGCCCGCAAGGTTGGCTACACCGAAACAGTGATGGGTCGCCGTCGTTACTTGCCTGACTTAACTCATGACAACCGAATGCGCCGTGAGATTGCAGAACGTGCAGCGCTTAATTCACCGATCCAGGGTTCAGCTGCCGACATCATCAAGCAGGCGATGCTTAACGTCGATGCGGCGATGACAAAGGCCAAGTTGCAATCACGCATGTTGCTTCAGGTGCACGATGAATTGATCTTCGAAGTTGCAAAGGGCGAACTTGAGCAATTAACAGAGTTGGTTCGCAAAGAAATGGGTGGGGCATATCCGCTCAAAGCGCCGCTTGATGTAAATGTTGGTGTTGGCAAGAGCTGGGATGAAGCAGCGCACTGATTGAGCATCAGCGAGCGCAAAATACCCATCGGTATCCTGCGAAATTCACTAGATCTAGGTAAACTTTTCGCATGAAGCGATTAGCGGTTATCGGAGTTTGTCTTGCACTAGGGATAGCGATTCCCTCACCATCTTATGCGGCCGCAAAAGCAGGCTCTAAATGCACAAAACTTAATTCGACAAGTGGCAGTGGTGCTGCAAAATTAACTTGCAAAACTGTTAATAAGAAATTGGTTTGGGTTAAAACGCCAGCATCTAATCCGATGGGAACAGCAAGCAATCCAGTTCCAATGGGAACTGCATTGACAGTCGGTGAATTCTCTTACCGCCTTGATGGAATTGAATTTGGTCTGGACGAAGAGATTTGTGAGAGCAATTCATTTAATGATGGCTGCGCATACGACGATGATCTCAATTCAATAGTTGACCCTGATTCAACATTTAATTGGGCTGCTGTTACCGTCACCGCGGTAAATAAGTCCAAAGTTATTGCCAAGCCAGCCGCTCTATTTGTTAAGACCTTCTCGCTAGTTCTACCTAGTGGACAACTTTTGGGAAGCGAGATATTCGCCTTTGGCGACAATGACTTTAGCCAACTTCAAGTTATTCCTGGTGGCTCTGGTAGCGGTCGGATATTCTTCAAAGTTCCTAAAACAATCACCACTTTGAAATCATTAATGGTAATTCGTGATTCTTCTTCATTTACAAGTACAAAAGATGTGTACTTCAAACTTGAGTGGTAGTCCCGAAGAAACTAATAGTGGAATTAGTTCGCACTCGACTACTTTGTAGTCGGCGAGTTACTTTCCATTGCCAGTAAATCCTCTTCTTCGGTTGGAATTCGATCAGCTGCAATTAATCTTGGCTTGCCAATGATCAAGAAGAGGTAGCCGAGTCCGATACAAACTGAAGTAATCGATAGCGTAATTTGTGCACCAATTGTTTCGCAGAGCCAACCACCAAGTGCTGCGCCAAGTGACATGATCGTGCCTTCAACAGTCCAAAGCAAGCCCATGTAAGAAGTTGCGGAACCTTTAGGGCGAACGGCTTCCATTACTTCCCAATAGAAAACTTGAATTGCACCGCCTACAAAGCCCAAGAATGCGCCGCCGATTACCATTGACCAGCCCGGATAGGTAAATGCCATCGGTAGTGAAACCAAGAACCAAACTAGATAAGTCTTACGTAGTGCTGAAAGCGATGAAGTTCGTTTGGAAAGTTTGCCGGCAATTAAGCCACCTGCGATACTGGCGATTCCCATCGCCGCAAAAACCCATGCTGTGCGGTTAGGAACTTTTTCCAGGGTGGCAAAAGCTGGGACAGCAACATCGAAGATGCCCCAACCAAAACCGATGAACGAACCTTCCAGCATTAAAAGGCGAAGAGCTGGATCACGCCAGAGTGATTGCTGGCCTTTATCTTTTACTTCCGGTTTCCAGTTGCGCGAAACCTGAGACATCATCATTGAGGTTCCGCCAACGAACATCAACGCTGAAGCAACAGCCAGTGCGCTTCCCGGATGAGAAGACAGAGCCAGTGTTGTAGCAACGACTGGGCCAATGACGCCAGCGGTATTCATCATTGAGGTGTCGATTGCATAAGCGGTGCGTAGTTGGGTGCCAGAGACAATTGATTTCCAAAGTGGCCGAACTGAGAGATTAATTGGGGGAGCACTAACACCCATGAGTGTGGCCATGGCTAGCAAAACTGTTTTTGATTCTGACATATTTACTACCAAAATCATGGCGGCATAACTTGGGACAAAGACTCGAAGTGGCCAGCTTTGGCCGTATTTATCGATTAAGTAACCGCGGTAGCCAGCGGTAAGTGAACCGCCAATGGAATTAAGCCCGAGTGCTAATCCTGCAAATGCGACTGAATTGGTTTCGCGTTGCACCTTAAAGAAGATTCCGAGGCCGACCATGCCATACGCCAAGCGGGCCGGAAATGAGGCCAGCACTAAAGTCCAAGTGTGTTGGAGGGCGAATACTTCTCTATAGCTCGACATTACATAAGCTATCCTATCTATCCATACGCACTACTTATGCGTAATTTGCTCTCAAAATAGGCGAATTGACCCCATCTAGGCCTCACCCGTACCCTTGCCTTTCGGTCAACCGGCCGACTCGAACTACTACTCATCTGTCCCTACGGAGCAACTTGATTACCTCATCAACAAAAGCAGCATCACCAGTAATTGCAGTAAATGACATCGGATCAGCCGCTGATTTCCTAGCCGCTATCGAAGGCACAATTAGAAATTTCAATGACGGTGACTTAGTTACCGGAACCATCGTTCAAGTAGATCGCGACGAAGTACTTGTTGATATCGGATACAAGACTGAAGGCGTAATTCCAGCCCGCGAACTTTCAATCCGCCACGACCTAGATCCATCAGAGATCGTTAAAGTTGGCGAAAAAGTTGAAGCATTAGTTTTACAGAAGGAAGATAAAGAAGGCCGCACAATTCTTTCTAAGAAGCGCGCACAATACGAACGCGCATGGGGAGACATTGAAGGCAAGAAAGAGCGCGACGAAGTTGTCATTGGTACTGTTATTGAAGTTGTTAAGGGTGGCTTGATCGTTGATATCGGTCTACGCGGCTTCTTGCCAGCTTCACTCGTTGAAATGCGTCGCGTGCGCGATCTAACTCCTTACATTGGCAAGGAAGTTGAATGCCGCATTATCGAACTTGATAAGAACCGTAACAACGTAGTTCTTTCACGCCGTGCATACCTAGAACAAACTCAATCAGAGTCACGCACAACATTCCTAAATCAACTACAAAAGGGTCAAGTACGCGATGGTGTGGTTTCATCAATCGTTAACTTCGGTGCTTTCGTTGATCTTGGTGGCGTCGATGGTTTGGTCCACGTTTCAGAGCTTTCTTGGAAGCACATCGATCATCCTTCAGAGGTTGTTGAAGTTGGCGATGAAGTAACTGTTGAGGTTCTAGAAGTAGATTTCGAGCGCGAGCGCGTTTCGCTTTCACTTAAAGCAACTCAAGAAGATCCTTGGCAGCACTTTGCACGCACAAATGCGATTGACCAAGTTGTTGCTGGCAAAGTAACTAAATTAGTTCCATTCGGTGCATTTGTTCGAGTGCATGAAGGAA
>JBEINS010000061.1:0-6121 GCA_040377985.1 Candidatus Planktophila sp.
GAAACGGTTACAAGTCCCTTGAAGAGGGTCAGTCAGTTTCATTCGAGGTCGTACAGGGTCCAAAGGGTCCTCAGGCCGATGCAGTGAACGCTAACTAATTTCACTTAGTTTACAAATAACCCTCGTCGCGAAAGCGGCGGGGGTTATTTCTTTGGTGCAGGAGGAACGTCGCCTAACTTCTTGCGCAACTTTTCGACCGCATTAAATGGTGATTTATCAGTGCCGGCTTTCCAAGCATCTAAATATGACCACGGATACAAAACTCCGCGGCGCACCCACCAAACATTTGATTCAACTGGCGTCGGCCAAGAAATTCCAAAGTGCACATGTGGCTTAGTGCCGCGCGCAGAACCCGTTGCGCCAACGTATGCCAGAGTTTGTCCCGCAACTACAACCACGCCGGGCTCTATTCCGGGTTCAATACTTTTAAAGTGCGAACCGTAATAACGAACACCATCGTCACCAACTAACGTGACTGATAAACCACCTCGAGTGTCTCCCAAATTCTTCTTTGAATTCCAAATATCTTTTGGCGAAACTTCGGTAATAGTTCCGCCAATCGGCGCTACATATTTGCAACCTGATTTAGCCAAAATATCGGTGGCTTGATAATCATGGTGAGATTTAGCGTACGTCGCCTTGCAGCCAACGACTGGAAAGACGTATACGGGCGCAGCGGTAGCACTCATTAATTGCGATGAAATTAGGGTAAAAGTAAGTACTGAAATGAATGACTTACGCATAAATTTCCCCCTAAGGACACCACGTTACCGTTTTGTAATCTAGATTTCGAACATTTAACTTGTGGCTTGGATCTCCCTAGTTATAGTTAAGACACTTGGAACGCTTCTAATGAGCCTTTCACACCTAGAGGTGAGGATAAATATGAATAAAAAGAAACTGATGGCATTGGCTGCATCAGCTGTGATGGTGGTTTCACTAAGCACAGCTATGACAGCAACTGCTACTGCAGCTGATTGGGGTGGCAAGAATTGCTACCAAGAAGGCGAAATCAAATCGGTTAATGGCGCAACTAATACTTGTGCGATGACTGCAAAGGGCTTGGTTTACACACCAACTCGCAAGTTGAGCGGAAGCTTAACTGTGGTTTGTGGCGCAACTGAAGCATGGTGTGGCGCAATGACTGGTGCTTTCACAAAGCTAACTGGTGTTTCGACAAAGTTTGTTCGCCTTTCATCAGGTGAAACTGTTGCCCGTCTTGAGGCAGCAAAAGCTAATCCCGAGTTCGATGTATGGCACGGCGGACCAGCTGATGGTTTCGGTGTTGCACGTATTGGTGGATTAATCGAGAAGTACGCATCACCAACTCGTAACTTGATTCCTAAAAAGTATCAAGATGATGATGGATTCTGGACTGGCGTTTATGTCGGTGCGCTTGGCTTCTGTACTAACACAAAGGAAATTAAGCGCCTTGGATTAAAGGTTCCAACTTCATGGGCTGAACTTCTTAACGCTAAATTAGTTAAGAATATTTCTTCGGCTCACCCATCAACTTCAGGTACCGCATTTACAACTCTATGGACACAGGTAACACGTCTTGGAAGCGAAGCTGCTGGACTTGAATACATGACAAGCATGCACAAGAACATCTTGCAATACACCAAGAGCGGTGTTGGCCCAGTTGCCATCGTCGGTCGCGGTGAAGCAGCAGTAGGCCTCGTGTTCTCACACGACTGCGTAGCTGGTGCTGAGCAAGGTTTGCCACTTAAGGTCTCATTCCCAAGCGAAGGAACCGGTTATGAAATCGGTGGCGTTGCATTGGTGAAGGGTTCAAAGAATCCAGACGCTGCTAAGGCATATGTTGACTTCGCGTTATCACGTGATGCTCAAAACCTTGGACCAAAAGTTGCTGCATACCAAGTTCTTACTAACCCAAAGACAAAGATCGATAAGCGTATGGTCAAGCTAAATACTCTGACTGTGGTTGCTTACGACTTTGACAAGGCTGCAGCTGCAAAGAAGGCGTTAACTGCAAAGTTTGACGCAACAATCGCAGTTGCTCCAAAGTCCTAATTGAAGCTAGTTAGCACAGAGTAGATAAGGTTAAAAGCCCGCCCAATCTTTTACAGATTGGGCGGGCTTTTACTAAGATATAAAAGAGATCAACTAACCGCTAGGAGATGACCATTAATACTCAAGTAGCGACCAAGCTGGCTCCTCAAGTTAAGGCCCGCCAGTCAAAAGGTGGGCAAGCAAAACAGAAGTTAGATCTATTTACCAAAGTAATCATGTTTATCACGATCTCTTTGTTGCTCTTGATGATTATCTTGCCACTTGCCAATATTTTGGTTCGCTCTTCAGAGACCACGGGTGTTGAAGTATTTAAGAGACTTCTAAGTGACCCGGTAACTCAGAAAATTTTCCAGAACACAGTAGTAATCGGCCTTTCAGTTGGCGCTCTGGGAACGCTAATTGGCTTCTTATTAGCTTATGCACAAACTCGCCTACAATTTCGTGGCAAGAAGCTACTTCATATTATTTGTTTAGTACCACTGATTTCCCCTCCCTTTGCTTTCGCTACTGCAGTTATTGTCTTGTTCGGACGTAGCGGCATGATTACTAGCGACCTGTTAGGAATGCGCCCAACTCTTTATGGCTATCCAGGGTTATTGATTGTGCTTACAACTTCATTTTTCCCAGTTGCTTATATGAACCTATTGGGCATGATGAAGAATCTCGATCCTTCACTTGATGAAGCAGCAGCAAGCTTAGGTTCTTCTAAATTTAGAGTGTTCCGTAAAGTAACTTTCCCAATGTTGATACCTGGCATTGCTAGCTCATTTCTACTTCTCTTTGTTGAAGCCATTGCCGACTTAGCAAACCCACTTGTAATCGGTGGCGATTTCACAGTTTTATCATCACGCGCATACATCGCGATTAATGGTGAATACGACGTACCGGCTGGCGCTGCTTATTCCGCAATTCTTTTGGTGCCGGGCATGTTAGTTTTCTTAGTTCAGCGCTATTGGGGCCAAAAGAACAATGTAGTGACCGTTACCGGAAAGCCATCTGGGCAAGTGAATTACGTTAAAAACCCATTAGCTAAGTTTGCGCTACTTATCATTCCGGTCTTAACAGCTGCATTCATTGTCTTGGTATATCTGACAGTTATATTTGGTGGCTTTATCAAGATTCTCGGCGTAAATAACACATTTACGCTCGATTGGTTCCGCTACATCTTCAGCGGAATTGGTAATGAAGCGATATTTAAAACAACCATCATGGCGCTAATCGCTACTCCACTAGCCGGCTTATTGGGAATGATTCTTGCATGGCTGATCGTGCGAAAGCTAAAACGCGGACGCGAGTTAGTAGATGTACTTGGAATGCTTGGCATTGCTGTTCCTGGCACAGTTCTAGGTATTGGTTATGCAATCACCTTTAATCATGTACTTAAGTGGGGCGACACTTCGATACTGCCGCAACTGGCAGGTGGTGGTGCAATCTTTGGCGGTGCAACTGCAGTCATCATGATTTACGTGATTCGCTCTAGCCCTGCTGGGCAAAGATCAGGCGTTGCCGCACTTCAACAGATTAACCCTGCCATTGATGAAGCATCTTCTTCACTTGGAGCATCAGGCTTTAGAACTTTCCGAAAGATAACTCTGCCACTTATTAAGGGTGCACTTCTAACGGGCTTAATGTTCGCATTCGCCCGCTCGATGACTACGTTATCGGCGATCATATTTATTACAACGCCTGATACGCCAATTTTGACTTCAAAAATTCTCTCTGAGGTAGATGCCGGCCGCTACGGTGCATCATTTGCTTTCTGCAACATTTTAATTGTTTTAGTTCTAACAGTTATGGGAATTATCAACCTCTTAGTTCGTGATAAGAGTGAAAAAGTGCAATTGGCTCCCCTAACATGAAAATATTTATGCTCGTATTTGAAATCTATCAACAGGTAGCAACCAAGGAGAAGGCGTAATGACAACAGCATCAGAATCAACTTCAAGTCGTCTTCAACTGAATAATCTGACTAAGGACTTTGGTCAGAAGGGCGAGAGCATTACTGCCGTCGACAACGTAACTCTTACAATCGAACCTGGCGAATTCATAACGCTGCTTGGTCCATCCGGTTGTGGCAAAACCACTACATTGCGCATGATTGCGGGCTTTGAAACACCTACCAGCGGTGAAATCTTGCTTGATGGAAACGATGTCAGCCGCTTAACACCAGATAAGCGCCCAATGGGTATGGTCTTTCAGTCATACGCCTTATTCCCACATATGAGCGTTTATGAAAATGTGGCCTACGGCTTAAAAACGAACAAGACACCTAACGATCAAATCAAACGCGAAGTTTCCGAAGTTCTCTCAATTATGAGTTTAGAAACTTTGGCTAATCGTGCCCCAAACCAACTATCGGGTGGGCAGCAACAACGCGTAGCTCTTGCACGTGCGATGGTCATGAAGCCAAAAGTCCTTTTATTTGATGAACCTCTTAGCAATCTAGATGCCAAACTTCGTGCCCAGATGCGGATTGAAATTCGCCAGCTTCAGCAACGTTTAGGAATTACCAGTATTTTCGTAACTCACGATCAAGATGAAGCGATGAGTATCTCTGATCGAATTGTGGTTATGCGTAATGCCAAGATCGAACAAGTTGGCACACCTGCTGAGATTTATCTTCGCCCTAAGTCAGTATTCGTTGCCGACTTCGTGGGCCGCTCAAACTTCCTTAAAGTTTCGGGCGTAAAAAGCACAAGTAATGGCCGCGCTCAAGTAACACTAAACGGCAAAGAGATTGAAGTCGGTGCTTCGGCAGATGCAATCAATTCAACATCTGCACTGCTTCTGGTTCGTCCAGAGTCAATCAAGGTGGAGAAATCAGCATCAACTGTTGCTGCTGATGGATTTGCCGAAGGTAAAGTTTCTCAGGTTGTTTTCTACGGCGAACATGTTGAATACACAATAGAGACTCAATCAGGTGACCTGATCGCAGTCGTTTCTAATCCGGTCTATGAAGAGATCGTTCCTGTGGGATCTATCGCTAAGTATTCATTCGATCAGAACCGTGCGTGGCTCGTTTCCTCAGAAAAGTAGTTTTGGCTAGTTCAGGCTGGACTCTGAGTGCAGTAAAGTTCGACTATGCCCGCAAGGGGCGGTAGCTCAGTTGGTTAGAGCCCAGAACTCATAATTCTGTCGTCGTCGGTTCGAGCCCGACCCGCCCCACTGTTTTTGTTGAATGCAAAACTCGAATAAAGGATGATTGCGCCATGACGTTGGCAAATAATCCGATCTTGCCTGGCTTCTATCCAGATCCTTCAATTATTCGAGTTGAAGATGATTTCTATATTGTTAACTCAAGTTTTGAATACTTCCCAGCAATTCCGATTTGGCACTCTCGCGATCTAGTTAATTGGCGACAGATTGGAAATGCTATTGATCGCGCTGATCAAGGCCTCGATTTATCTGATGTTGCGCCTTCTGGTGGTGTTCAAGCAGCCACGATTCGGCATCACAATGGCGTTTTTTACATTACTTCAACTCGGATAAAGCGCCAATGGCCAGGCTCTGATTATCACTTTGTTCTAACTGCCACAGATATCAATGGACCTTGGAGTAAATGCCACTTTATTGAAGATGCTTACGGCATAGATAGTTCGCTCTTCTTTGATGGCGATAAGGCTTATTTCTTGGCGAATAGAGAAAGTTCAAACCCTAGATTTGAAAACGATGCCGAAATTTGGATCAGTGAAATTAACTTAGAGACTTTTGAATTAGTTGGTGAAAAGCACACTCTCTGGAATGGCACTGGCGGGATCTTCCCTGAAGGTCCGCGCATGTATAAGCGCAATGGTTGGTATTACTTGCTAATTGCTGAAGGTGGCACGTTGCATTTCCACACCACATCTATCGCGCGAAGCAAAAACGTAATGGGACCATATATTTCAAGCCAACGAAACCCGATCCTTACTCATAAGCATCTTGCTCGTGAATACCCAGTTCACAATGTTGGCCATGCCGATATGGTCGAACTTAAAGATGGCAGTTGGTGGGGCGTTGCACTCGCCTCACGCCCACGAGGTGGTTTCTATGATGGCGGAAACGTAAAGTGGTCATTCGGTGGTTACTACCGAAATTTAGGCCGCGA
>JBEINS010000066.1:0-5938 GCA_040377985.1 Candidatus Planktophila sp.
CGCCACACGGACAAGCCGCAACCTGGGCGCCTACTCAAACAGTGCAAAGTGATGGCATCTGCACCATGACGATTGCGCCGGCTCCCAATTTATCCGAAGCACTTGGCCAACAAGCACAACAAATAGCGCTAAGTATCGCCGCTGAACTTAAATTAGTTGGGGTCATGGCGGTTGAAATGTTTGTTAAAGGTGATCAGCTATTCATTAACGAGTTAGCAATGCGCCCACACAACTCTGGTCACTGGACCATCGATGGATCTGTTACCAGTCAGTTTGAGCAACACTTGCGGGCGATTCTAGATTTGCCGCTAGGGGATACCTCCATGACTGCAAAGTATGCCGTCATGGGAAATGTATTAGGTGGCGACAAGCAAGATATGTATCGTCCTTACCTGCATCTGCTTGCTCGCACGCCAAAACTTAAGGTGCACCAATACCGCAAGGACGTTAAACCTGGGCGCAAGATTGGCCATGTGACTTTACTTGGTGAAAACCTCGTAGAATTAACCACTGAAGTACAACATGCGATCGACTATATGGGCGGAGTTATCGATGAGTGATGTAGCAATCATCATGGGGTCAGATTCAGATTGGCCAGTTATGGAAGAAGCCGCTTTAGTTCTAGATAAGTTCGGAATTTCATATTCAACTGCAGTTGTATCTGCTCATCGGATGCCACTTGAAATGGTTGCTTTTGCCCAAGGTGCTAAAAGTGCCGGAACAAAGGTAATCATCGCTGGCGCTGGTGGCGCTGCACATTTACCTGGCATGGTGGCCTCTCTAACTACGCTGCCAGTAATTGGCGTTCCAGTACCGCTAAAGACTTTAGATGGCATGGATTCACTTCTTTCAATTGTTCAGATGCCTGCCGGAATTCCAGTTGCAACTGTGGGAATTGGTAATGCTAAGAATGCCGGAATTTTGGCAGCACGCATTTTGGGAATAAGTGATGAGAAGATTTCACAGCAAGTTGCAGATCACTTGAAAGAATTGGAAAGTGAAGCTAAAGCGAAGGGCGCTAATTTAACTGCGCGCCGAAATCATAAAACTGGCTTTTAGTTAAACTTTAAATAAAGCGCTGATACTCAATCGCCGGACATCGGTCCATCACAGTTAAAAGACCAGCTGCCTGCGCTCGATCTGCTGCAGCTTGATCAATAACTCCGAGTTGAAGCCAAACTGCCTTTGCCCCAATTGCAATTGCTTGATCAACTACCTCGCCAACTAAATTTGAATTTACAAAGCAGTCAACCACGTCGATTTGGGTGGGGATATCTAGTAGCGATTGATAGCCAGGTGCGCCATGAACCGTTTCGGCTTTTGGGTGCACTGGGAAAATTTGATGACCTTTATCTTGTAATAACTTAGCAACGCCAAACGCTGGCCGATCTGGGTTATTGCCTAAACCAACAACTGCCCAATTCTTAAGCTCAAGTGCCTGCGAAATTGTTTCAGTGGTATTCATGTATTAATCAGTGCGACCTAAGGCGTGGAATTTCCAGCCAGCTGCTCGCCAAAGTTCACGATCGAGGGCATTGCGGCCATCAATAATCATGGCCCCTTTAGTTAGAGCTTTAATCGCAACTGGATCGAGCTCGCGATACTGCTTCCATTCAGTTAAGTGCAAGATTAAGTCTGCCCCAGTTACGCACTCTTGAATTGACTCCGAAAAACCCAAATTAGGAAAACGCTTGCGGGCATTTTCAATCGCTTTTGGATCATGCACGACTACTTTGGCACCAGCTGCATGTAATTGTGCTGCGATATCTAAAGCTGGGGAATCTCGCACATCATCACTATCTGGCTTGAAAGCAGCGCCTAATACGGCAATCTTGTACTGAGTTAAATCTTCGGAAAGATCTGCGCGCACGACATCGATAACACGTTGACGCGCACGCAAATTAATCGCGTCGATCTCAGTTAAGAATTCCAGAGCTTGCTTAGCTCCAAGTTCTTCAGCGCGAGCCATAAATGCGCGAATATCTTTAGGTAAGCAGCCGCCACCAAATCCGATACCCGCTTGCAAGAATCGATTGCCAATGCGTGGGTCGTAACCAATGGCCTTTGCCAATACTGTGACATCGCCACCTGCTGCTTCGCAAACTTCAGCCATCGCATTAATAAATGAGATTTTGGTTGCCAAGAATGAGTTGGCTGCGACTTTCACCAGTTCGGCAGTTGGTAGATCAGCACGAATCCACGGGGTGCCAAGAGCTAGCACTGGCTCATAAACTTCTTTCAACATTTCTTCGGCTTTATCGCTAGTTACACCAACTACTAAACGATTAGGGCGCAAAGTATCTTCAACTGCAAAACCCTCACGTAGAAATTCCGGGTTCCAGGCTAAATCTGCATGGGGAGCCGATTCAAGAAGTTCCTCGCGCAAAGATTGGGCGGTTCCAACGGGGACGGTTGATTTTCCAACTACCAATGAACCTGGCTTTAAAAACGGCGTGATTGCAGCAACCGAAGAACGCACATAAGTTAAATCAGCTGCCAGACCATCTTTGCTCTGCGGAGTTCCAACGCAGACGAAGTGCATATCTGCATCTGCTACGAGTGAGAAATCTGTGGTGAAAGTTAAGCGACCAGATTTAACTTCTTCTGCTAACAAAGTATCTAAACCAGGCTCATAAAACGGTAGTTCGCCTCTACTTAATTGGGCGATTTTGGCAGCATCGGTATCAACTCCGATTACTTCAAATCCAAGGGATGACATACAAGCAGCATGAGTAGCGCCTAGGTAACCAGTTCCGATTACCGATAACTTCATTTTCATTTTCATTCCCTTATTTCGCACTCAGACAAGCGTTGTCAGAGGCGGTTTGAGTCTTAAACTTATCGACGATAGTAGTTGTTGGGGAAGCACTGGCCGATGGTGTCGCCTTAACTTCATCAATAATTGGTTGATCGTTCAGCAAGCGATTGAACAAATCGGGCGCGAGGACGCTGTCCCAGATTACAACTGAGCCAACACCCTCTGCTCGGCCATTTGCTGTGGAGAGCGGAATAGTGAGGGTTCGAACTCGATCGGCTGATAAGTTCTTTAGCTGCTTACCTAAGGTTAAAAGGTCATTCTTATTAAAATCATTATCAGTTGTCACAGTTTTAATCGCGGCATTAAAGAAATTAACCAGTTTAATCGGGTTTAACAGCGTTCCTGTGCTGGTAGCTTTCTGTAAGACTGCTGACATAAATTCTTGTTGACGTTTCATTCGACCGATATCACCTTGGCCATCGAAATAGCGAGTGCGCACATACTTCAGTGAATCAATTCCATTAAGAGTTTGCAGTCCAGCCGAAAGAACTAGATTGGATTTCGGATCATCAATATCTTTCTTGACGCAAACATCAATTCCACCGAGCGCGTCAATAATATTTTTAAAGCCCAGGAAATTAATCTCGATGTAATGGTCAATTCGCAGGCCAGTTTCACCTTCGAGTGTTTCGATTAGGAGTGGAGCCCCACCGAAACTAAAGGCAGCATTCAATTTATTTTGGCGCGCCGGAACTATCTTGGTTTTGTCCGAGCTACTTACATGTTCTGGAATTGTCACTAACGAATCTCGGGGGAGCGAGATAATTACGGCGCTATCGCGCGCCTTACTTATGTGCACAAGTATCATCGTGTCTGAGCGAGCACCGGCTGCAACTTCAGTTCCACCCACCCAAAGTTCACGAATTTGCTCTTTAGTTAAACCTGCGCGGTTATCTGAACCCACCAGCAATAAATTCATCGCACTTGTCGGTTTATCAGGGCGATTATCAATACCGGCAAATGCATCAGTTCTATTTAGGGATCCGCTAATTCGGCCAAGCCCCAGCCAACCGATGGCAGATAGAGCCACAATTCCTAGCGAAAGTGAGGTAATCGCCCGAATGGCACGGCTGTGTTTGCGAGGCGAAGACATGGCGAAAGCGTACTTGGGCGATACGGTTTAGGGGCTATGACTACCGCACCTGACCCGAGAAAAATTGAGTTATCTACCTCACCGGATCTCTCCGTCATTTTGCCAGTTTTAAATGAGGCAAACCATTTAGCAGCTGCAGTTAAAGCAATCCTTTCGCAGGATTATCAGGGTAAGTTTGAAGTTATTTTGGCAATCGGACCATCAAAAGATGAAACGCTTGAAATTGCTAACGAATTAGCTAAATCTGATACCAGAGTTGTTGTAGTGCTTAATCCAACTGGACGCACGGCTGCAGGTTTAAACATTGCGCTAGCAAAATCAAATTCACCAATTATTGTAAGAGTCGATGGGCATGCTGAAATCCCTAGTAATTATCTCTCCGTAGCAGTTGAACTACTTCGCAAAACTGGCGCTGTAAATGTCGGTGGATTAATGGGTGCTGTCGGAAAAACAAAATTTGAACAAAGTGTTGCACGAGCAATGCGTAGCCCACTTGGAGTAGGGGCGGCAAAGTTTCACACTGGCGGTGGCTCTGGTGAAGTAGATACTGTGTATTTGGGTTGCTTCTTGCGAGAAGCGCTAAATGAAATTGGTGGCTTCGATGAGAGATTTATACGCGCGCAAGATTGGGAACTTAATTTTCGATTACGAGAGCGCGGCGGCAAAATCTTCTTTGATCCCCGACTAGAAGTTACCTACCGACCAAGGCCAAATTTGGCAGCCCTGGCAAAACAATATTTTGAATATGGCCGTTGGCGACGTGTTGTCTCTCGCAAACATGCTGGCACTATTAATTATCGATACTTAGCTCCACCGTTCGCACTAGCCGGAACCTTAATTTCGCTAATCGCTGGAGTAACCATCTCGCCATTGCTTTATATCCCAGCTGCAATTTATCTGGGTTTCACTTTGGTGGCAGGAATTGCACTCGGCAAAGGTTTGCTGGAAAGAATCTTGATGCCCGCAGTCCTATTTACAATGCAGATGGCATGGGGCGCCGGTTTTATTACCTCACCAAAATCATTAGTACCCCAGGATTAACGTTGAAACGACCTAACTTTGGCGCGCTGGCGCCCCTTCTGGTTTCACTATTAGTTCTGGCTAATCTGCCTTCAGCTTCAGCCGAAGTACCTGCCACAATTTCATTTTCTGGTAAAGGTTATGGACACGGTGTTGGAATGAGTCAGATTGGCGCTCGTGGTTTAGCCCTAGCAGGGGATACCGCAACGGCAATTATGAATTATTACTTTCCCGGCAGCGAGGTAATGCCATTAACAGATGATCAAATTCTGCGGGTAAATATCGGCCACCAGTTAACTTCGGCTTCTTTAAAGAGTGATTCACCTGGCATGTCATTGCAATTGATATCTGGCGATGGCACAGAGCCACAATTTCTTTCAGTCTTGGCAGCAAAAGATTCGGTGAAGTTATCAATTTCAGAAAAGCAAGTAGCGATAACCACAACTCAAGTCGGCATCACCACAATTCTTACTCCAGTTGACCTATTAACTATTCGTTGGAGTGGCACTAGATATTTAGCTGGACCCGATTCAATTTTATCCTTAACTCATACCAAGAAAACGACTCGATATCGTTATGGTCAAATTCAAGTCAAGGTAATTAAAGATGCCAAACTGGGAAATCGTTTGGCGATTGTGAATCAAGTTAGATTGCACGATGAGTATCTTTGGGGGATAAGCGAAGTTCCTTCTTCTTGGCCGGCTGCAGCACTTGAAGCACAAGCGATCGCTTCTCGAAGTTACGCCATGAGTAAAGTAGGCAAAGTTTTAAAGAGTTGTGATTGCGAACTTTATTCATCAATTAGTGATCAGAATTTTGCTGGGTATGCAAAGGAGACTGAACCTAAGTGGGGGCTAATTTGGAAAGCCGCTGTTTCTCGGACTTCAGTTACTGAAAGTACTGGTTTAACCGTCACCCGCAATTCATTACCAATCCGAACCTACTTTGGCTCATCCTCAGGTGGCGTAACCGAAACTTCAAAAAATGCCTGGGGGACTGATGTTGGC
>JBEINS010000023.1:0-9430 GCA_040377985.1 Candidatus Planktophila sp.
CGGCCTTAAATATATTGGCCCAATCGATGGTCACGATATTGAAGCCATGGAGAAGGCACTAGCAAAGGCCAAAGCTTTTGGTGCGCCAGTTATTCTCCATGCGATCACTGAAAAAGGCCGTGGGTACGCACCTGCTCTGGAAGATGAAGCCGAGAAGTTCCATGCCGTCGGCATCGTTGATCCCGAAACCGGATTACCGCTGGCAAAAGGTGTTACTACCTGGACAAGTGTCTTTGCTGATGAATTAGTAAAACAAGGTGAAAGTAATCCGAAACTAATTGCGATTACTGCTGCCATGTTGGGTCCAACCGGCCTAGATAAGTTTGCCGATAAATTCCCAGATCGCACCATTGACGTTGGTATCGCCGAACAGCATGCAGTGACAAGTGCAGCTGGTCTAGCCTTTGCTGGCATGCACCCGGTGGTTGCTGTGTACTCAACATTTCTAAATCGCGCATTCGATCAAGTTTTATTGGATGTTGCACTACATAAGGCTGGGGTTACCTTCGTTCTAGATCGCGCTGGCATAACGGGCGATGACGGTGCCTCACATAACGGTATTTGGGACCTAGCCCTAACTGGGATTATTCCAACTATGCATGTCGCAGCACCTCGTGATGGTGCTCGCTTGCGCGAAGTACTTGCTGAATCAATTCAAATTACTGATGCACCATCAATGTTGCGTTATCCAAAGGGTGAAGTAATTGCCGATATTCCAGCATTTGAACGTCGCGATGGCATCGATGTTCTATATCGCGGTGAAAGTGCTGATGTTCTATTGGTTAGCGTTGGCGCAATGGCTGCTATGGCAGTTGAAGCTGCTTCACAGGCTTACCGCGAAGGGGTCGGCGTAACAGTTATTGATCCGCGTTGGGTTAAGCCTTTGCCACAATCACTTGTAACTATGGCAACACGCTATAAGAGCGTGGTTGTACTAGAAGATGGAATCCGCCATGGCGGAATCGCCAGCACCATTAGCGAGATGTTCCGCGATGCTGGGCTGCAAGTACCGATTCATTCAATTGGCGTGCCACTTAAATTCTTAGAGCATGCCAAGCGTGGACAAATTTTGAGTGAGCTAGGTGTTACTGCTCAGCAGATCTCATTAAACATTGTCGAATGGAGCGCATCTCTAAAAGATGGCTTCCTCGCGCCTACGCTAGAGATGCAACGCCCGCTGGATGAAAACGCTGACCCGAGACGGCTTCGCTAATACCTTCGCGATCTAGGTAAGGCAAGATTCCACCGAGCATCATTGGCCATCCGGCTCCGAGCAACATGCAGATATCAATCTCAGCTGGAGTGCTAACGACACCTTCATCAAGCATCATGCGAGCTTCTTCAGCCAAAGCTTTTAGTGCGCGCATGCGAACTTCTTCACCGGTTGATGGCTTATCGCCCTTTTCCATGAGTGCAACTGCAGCTGGATTAGGAACTAACTTGCCGCTTTCATCCTTGATGTAGAAAGTTCGAACGCCTTCTTTAACTAGTCGTTGCATCGTAGGGGAGATGCGATAACGAGGACCAAGATTCTTATTTAAGGTCTCGGCAACGTGCAAGGCAACACCTGGGCCAACTAAACCAACTAATTCAAACGGTGACATTGGGAAACCAACGCTACGAAGTGCGCTGTCTGCAACATCTGCCGGAGTTCCTTCATCCATTGCATCTGTTATCTCGCCCATAAAGCGAGTTAGCAAACGATTAACCACAAAGCCTGGTGCATCTTTCGTAATCACCATGGTCTTCTTTAATTCTTTACCAATGTTTACAGCCGTTGCTGTAGTTGCATCATCTGTCTTTGAAGTGCGAGCAACTTCCAGTAACGGCATGATCGCAACTGGATTAAAGAAGTGGAAACCGATAACACGTTCTGGATTCTTCATGCCTTCAGACATCGCTTCAACTGAGAGCGAAGAAGTATTTGTGGCAATTACGCATTCTGGTGAAACAATGTTTTCTAGTTTCTTAAATAGATCTTGCTTTAGGGCAAGTTCTTCAAAGATTGCTTCAATCACAAAGTCACAACCAGCAAATACGTTCTGATCGGCAGAGCCGCTAATTAGCAGACTTAAACGACGAGCTGCTTCTTCGCTCATGCGCTTCTTTTCAACGAGCTTTGCTAGTTCAGCACGAACCCAGGCCACACCTTTATCTGCGCGCTCTTGGTCAATATCAGTCATCACGATTGGCGTCTTTAAATTACGTAGTAGTAGCAACGCTAACTGCGACGCCATTAAGCCAGCGCCAACTACGCCTACGCGAGCAACCTTGCGGCCCAGGGCTGGCTTTGGTGCACCTTCAACTTTCTTGCGCTTCTTCTGTATCAAATTAAAGGCATAAAGTGAAGCACGAAGTGGATCGGCCATAGTCAGATCAGCAAGTGCCTGATCTTCGGCAGCAAAACCATCACTTATCGTGTTAGTTCTTGCATCAGCAATTAATTGCAAAGCTCTAGTAGGTGCTTCAACTTCAGCGCCACCATACTTCTTAAGAGCGGCAGCTTTTCCAGAAGCAAGTGCACTTTCCCAGGCCGGATCATTGCTGTAGTCAGCGCGCTCGATTTTGGTCGAGCCATTTAGAATATTGGCAGCGAATTGAACAGATTTTTCTAAGAAATCAGCTGGCTCAAAAACAGCATCTACTATGCCTAGTTTGAAAGCATCTTTTGCTTTCAGCATTGTGTTATTTGCTAACGCATTTAACATGATCACTTGAACGCTGCGTTCTGGACCAATTAATTTAGGTAGCAGGGTTGCGCCACCCCAACCAGGAACTAAGCCAAGGAAAACTTCTGGGAATCCAGTTAGTGCAGTTGAGGCCATAGTTCGGTAATTACTATTTAAGCCAACTTCGAGCCCACCACCTAGCGCTAAACCATTGATGAACGCAAAGGAAGGTTTTCCAAGTTCTCCTAAGCGACGGAAAACATCGTGACCCAATTTTCCGATTGCCAATGATTGTTCGCGCTTAGTTAAAAACGAAAGTGCAGAAAGATCAGCGCCAGCTGCGAAGATAAATGGCTTACCGGTAATTGCAACTGCAACCACATCGCGCCCTGCCGCATCAGTAATCGCGGCATCTAGTGCCATAAGTGATTTTGGACCAAAAGTATTTGGCCGATTGTGATCTTGTCCGTTATCTAAAGTGATCAGTGCCAATTTACCGCTGGCACCAAATGGTGATAAATCAATTTCGCGAACAAGAGCGTTTGTGACTACTTCTTCAGGAGCGCCTTCTGGCATGATCATCTCAGTAGCCATTTTTATTTGCCTCCCTTGAAGTTTGGGTTCTCCCAGATAATGGTGCCGCCCATACCTAAACCAATACACATTGTTGTGATGCCATAACGCACCCCTGGGTGGGCTTCAAAGCCGCGCGCCAAGTTAAGAATTAAACGAACGCCAGAGGAAGCAAGTGGGTGGCCAACTGCAATAGCGCCACCAACTGGATTAACGCGAGGATCATCATCTGCGATTCCAAAGTACTCAAGGAAGCTAAGTACTTGAACTGCAAAAGCTTCGTTAACTTCGAATAAACCAATATCTTCAATCTTCAAGCCAGCTTTATCAAGTGCTTTAATTGTGGAAGGCACTGGCCCGTAGCCCATAATCTCTGGTTCGACACCTGCGAATGCGAAAGTAACCATGCGCGCTTTAATCGTTAAGCCAAGTTCGATCGCTTTATCTTCAGCCATAACTAGGGCAGCAGTTGCGCCATCATTTAAGCCAGCAGCGTTTCCGGGTGTTACGCGACCACCTGGACGGAAGGGAGTTTTCAAAGCAGCAAGTGCTTCCATGGTTGTGCCAGGGCGTGGTGGTTCATCAACAGTTGCAACGCTCCAACCAAGTTCTGGGTTACGAGTTGCAGTTGGAATTAAATCTTTTTGAATGATGCCAGCTTCATAAGCTGCGGCAGTTTTTATTTGCGAATTCAGCGCATAGCGATCAGCGCGTTCTTTGGTGATGGTAGGGAAGCGGTCATGCAAATTCTCTGCAGTATTTCCCATAGCAAGAGCATCGGTGGAAACAATTTTCTCGGCTAAGTAACGCGGGTTTGGATCCACACCTTCGCCCATTGGGTGATTACCCATATGTTCAACACCACCAGCGATTGCAACATCGTAGGCACCCATTGCAATTGAACCCGCAACAGTTGTAACGGCAGTTAGCGCACCTGCGCACCAACGATCGATTGAATATCCGGGAACGCTATTTGGCAGGCCAGATAGCAGTGCCGCACTTCGACCAATGTTCATACCTTGATCACCACTTTGGGTTGCAGCAGCGATTGCAACATCATCAATTGTCTTTGGATCAACTTTTGGATTGCGCTCGAGTAGGCCACGGATAGCGCGAACGATTAAATCGTCGGCACGGGTACCGGCATATAAACTGCCAGCTTTTCCAAATGGAGTTCGAACTGCATCAACTATGACAACTGAGCGCGACATTGCAGGAGCCCTTCGGTAAGTGTTACCAAAGGTTACCGGTCGGTAAGGTTAAGCAGCAACTACGCCGCTAGTTACTTGCGCTACTTAGATTATGCGACTGGTGCTTTAGGAGCTACGGACTTAACTGTCGCTGGCTTCAAGTAGAGCGCTAGCACGATCGCTAAGTACGCTCCCCAGAAAACAAACTGCAGTAACGACATTGTCGTATCAAAGCCGATTGTGCCCGCAAGGATGCCACCCAGGAGTGATTCCTTGGCGATAACTGAAGTTACATCCCAGAGGAAGAAGTCAACGCCAGGCAACCAACCAAGTTCTTGGTATTCGTGGATGCCGTAGCTCAGGACGCCTGCTGCAACCACGATCAAGGCAATTCCGGTGTAGTTAAAGAACTTAGATAGATTGATCTTGATCGAACTGCGATAAATCAGGTATCCGAGCGCAATTGCTAGACCGAGCCCTAAGACGAGCCCAACTGTTGCAGACGGGGTAGATGAAACGGTCTTAAAGTTGGCGTAAATGAAGAGCGAAGTTTCTAGCCCTTCGCGAACCACCGCGAAGAAAGCAGCCGCAGCTAGTGCTAACGGGCCCGCTAGAACAGCGGTGCTCATCTGACCTTCTAGCTGACCCTTTAAGTGACGAGCTGTGCGCTTCATCCAGAAGACCATCCAGGTAACGAAGCCAACTGCCAAGAATGAGGTGGTTCCGGCGAAGAATTCTTCACCGCGGGGGCTTAACTCGGTTGAGGTAATAGTCAGGAATGCTCCAGTAGCCAGGCTTACGACTACGGCGACTGCTACACCCGCCCATAACGGGGCGAGAAGGGCTTTGCGGCCTGTCTTAACGAGGTAGGCAACGAGAATTCCTACGATTAGGGCAGCTTCTAGACCTTCGCGCAGGGCAATTATGAATGTACTCAACATGGGATTAACGTACTAGCGTCAATTTAATTACGCAACTCCAGTGTTGCGTAATTCGCATCACTCTGGCTCAACGGCCGCCTCTGGCGCTTCAGGCACCGCCAGTGGCTCTCGTTCGAGCAGTGCAGCGCTGACTAAATCGGCTATTTCGGCCACCTGCCAAGGGCGAGCGCCAAGTTCGAGGGCATCTTTACTTACATCGGTTGATGCTTTCCAAACTAATTTTCTAATTACCTCAGGTGAAATTAAATTCTCAACTGGAATATTTAATTCTGCGGCCCGAAGTTCCACTGCAGCACGAGCATGAGTAAAGGGTGCGTACTTTTCTGGGAAACGTTCCTTCCAAATTTTAGTTGGTGGCATTGAATCACCGGCAGCGCGCATTTCTGGATGATCACTTTCGGGCAACGCCACAGCTGAGGCAATTGCTGCTAACCAAATATCTAGATTTTCTTTCCATCGGGCTCGCAAACCAATTGGCCGAAGAACTTTATCGAACTCACGTTTATTAGTTGGTGGGTTCATGGCTAGTTCAACGATTGCGCTGTCATTTAATAATTTACCAGGGGATACATCTAGTGATTCAGCGATTTGATTTCGCACATTCCAAAGTGAGCGAATTACTGCCAACTGATTACGTTTTCTAATTTTGTGCATTCCAGAAGTTCGGCGCCATGGGTCAACCCGTGGCGGACTAGGGGGCGCCGCCAAAATCGCAGCGAATTCTGCTTCGGCCCAAGGTAATTTCTTCGCATCGAGCAATAACTGCGCAATTATGTTTCGCAGTTCAATCAATAGTTCAACATCAAGGGCTGCGTAGTTAAGCCAATCAAGTGGGAGTGGGCGAACCGACCAATCAACTGCCGAATGTTCTTTAGCAAGTAATACGCCAAGATGTGCTTCAAGTAATGGCCCAAGACCCACACGAGGCAGACCTGCAATACGTCCACCTAATTCAGTATCAAATAATAGTTTTGGATTAATCCCTAGCTCGCGCAAACAAGGTAAATCTTGGGTGCTAGCGTGCAGAATTACTTCATCGGTATTTAGTAACTCATTTAACTCAGCAAATAGCTGATGTCCAGGGCCAAATGGAATCGGATCAATTAAATGTAAACCGCCACCATTACGCTTTATTTGAATGAGGTAAGCACGAGCACTGTATTTATAACCAGAAGCTCGCTCTGCATCGACGGCAAATGGCCCGGCACCTTTTGCTAATTCTGCTAGCGCTGCTTTAAATGATTCTTCATCAGCTATTACTGGGGGAGTTCCGGCAGCGGGCACTAGTAATGGCGTGGCTGTTGTTGCCTCATCTTCAGTCATCGAAGGAAATTAACTTGTGCGTCGTTTACGTGATGGGGAAATTACCGAGACCCCATCTGGAATTGGTGGCAGACCGGCCACCGTAGCAAGCAGATTGCACCAAGCAGTAACGTGGCTAAATAATTCATCGGCAGATTTAATAATTGGTGACCAAGACGCGCGAATTTCAATTTCAGCTTCATTGCGGCGCCCAGTTAGCTTGCCGAATGAGGCGCTAGTGACGCGAGTAACTGTGCCACTTGGCGCGCTGTATTCACAACCAGCATCGGCGAGAGAATCTAAAAACCAAGACCAACCGACTTCAGCAAGCATCGGATCCTCGTGCATATCGGCTTCAACATCGGCGCTCATGAAAGTCACGCAGCGAAAGTCAGATTCCCAAGTTTCTTGGCCACCTGGTTCGTGCAACAAAACAAAGCGGCCCGAGCCAACACCATCTTCGGCATCACCAGTTAAGCCATTGCTTACATCGGCAGAAAAGGCGAAGGAAAATTTGGCTAGTTTCTGAGGGGCAGGGACTTCCTCCAGAATAATTTCGGATCGAGTTTCTACAGTTCTAAGTTGATCAATCAAACGATCAAAGGCTGCAGCATCCACTACCTAAGTCTAAAGATGACGGAAGGCAATTTAGGGGAGGCAGGGCGGTAACCTACGCAAATGGCTTTCTTGCTAGCACTCTTATCGAGCGCCCTTTGGGGTAGCGCCGATTTTCAAGCGGGGCGAATGAGCAAGAAGTACAAAGCGTTTGCAGTCCTTGGTATCACCCAATTGATTGGCTTAGCTTTTGGAATTTTCTTGATCTTTGCTACCGGTGAAAGTGGCGCGGTTGCTTTTGGAAATGACGGATTTTTCTCCGGCTTTTTCTGGCCTGGTGTATTTGCTGGGGTACTCGGATATATCGGATTAATCTGTTTATACGTCGGTCTTAGTACTGGGCGCATGGGCGTGGTTTCACCAATTAGTTCACTCGGCGCTGTTGTGCCAGTTATGTTCGCGTTAATTGGCGGTGAACAACTTTCTCGTGGTCGCTGGATTGGTGTGGTCATCGCACTTGCAGGAGCTTTCTGTGCAAGTGGCCCTGAGATTTCGCAAGGCTTTCCATTAAAACCAGTGGCTTTAGCTTTCGGTGCAGCTTTTGGTTTCGGAACTGCGCTAACCCTGATGGGCATCGGTTCTGATTCAAGTGCCTTAATGACGATGGTGACAATGCGCGCGACAACTGCGCTATTTACGATCGCTATCGCACTTAGATTTCGCACGACCGGCGGATTTAGTGTCACTGATGCACCTTCATTAATTTTCATTGGCGTAGCAGATTTTCTAGCTAACTTCACACTTGGGCTCGCAACACAAGAAGGGCTGGTCTCCTTAGTTATGGTACTTGGCTCGCTCTATCCAGTAGTTACAGTTTTGCTAGCCTTTAAGTTGTTGCATGAACGTTTGCACAAAGTTCAATACGTCGGCGTTTTCTTGGCTGTATCCGGTGTCGCAATACTCTCTGCGTTTTGAAACTAATTAGTTGCAGTATAAAAAGTTGTGTCTTCTTCAACTCGTTCAGTTACATTAGAAAATTTGCTAAGTAACTTTTTAAAGTCAACTTGATCTTCGCCAGCAGTAACTGAGGTAACACTTAACTCAAGTCGATCAATTTTCTTAGCCGCGATTAATTCTTCAATTATCGAAACGCCAGATTCGATCACAATGGTTTCGCCAAATAAGCGCTGGGCTCTGGCCAAGGCTTCGGCTGGCTCGCAATTCCACCAGTGGGCTAAGCGATTATTTGAAAGCGGATTTAGCATCGATTTAGAAACAACTACAACTGGCACTGGCGTCTTTTGATATGGCTCATTGCGCGCGGTGTTGCCACCAATTAGCAGCGCATCTGCAGTTCGGCGACGAGCTAAGAAGGCGCGGCGATCAGCAGCGCTAGAAACTCCAGCCGAACGGCCGTCTTTGCTGGTGGATCCATCGGAACCAACGACTAACGAGGCGATAACAGGCACGGAGAAAAGGTAGGGGGTTGCCAACGGTTTAGCGCGTAGATTCTTGAGTGTCTGGCCTTAAATCTTTAATTGATCTCGCAAAATCTATGTCAGTGGGCACCTTTACTCTTTAGAACATGATCATTGACTGCGATTCTTGTTCCTTGCGAGATTTGGCTTGTAAAGATTGCGTTGTTTCATTCTTTCTCAACAAAGCTGAAGACTCGGTGGATTTGAGTAACCAAACTGCGGATGCACTCCAACTTCTCTCATCTCGAGGGATCGTTCCCCCACTTCGTTTTCTTGCATAGGTGGGATTTCTCGCCTAGTCACACAAGATTTCATGAGAGTTGCCTGATTTTTGGGGTAATTCTGAGCGTAAGTTGCGGTTTGAGGTTGAGTGGCTCTATTACCCACCGATAGCCTCTTCTCCATGTCACGCATCGGGTTACGTAGCACGCTTGCAATTGGCGTAGCTGTAACTATGGCTAGTGCATTAATCGCACCTATTGCCCAAGCTGCTCCAACACTTGCTCAGATTCAAGCCCAAGTACGCCAGCTCGAAGAAGATGCCACATCCGCAGCCGAAGGAGCACAGGCAGCAAAGGTTCAACTAGCAACTTTAACCAAAACGCTAAATGGACTTAAGCAAGATCAAATTTACTTTGTCGTAGGCGGGATTTGAACCTGGAACGGAAAGTTGCATGAGCTGAGCTCAACCACAGCTGTAGGCAGCCATCATCCCAATTAAC
>JBEINS010000139.1:0-3103 GCA_040377985.1 Candidatus Planktophila sp.
CATGATGAAGAAGAAGTTCCAGCGGGTTAATGAGTCGTTCTAACCCAAGAGTTCTAAGCACCCTAGAGCGGGCTGGTGGTTTCGCCAGCGCGCAAGAGGTCTACCGCTTGATGCAGCGTGAAGGCGAAAGCATTGGTTTAACTACGGTTTATCGCTCTTTACAGAGTTTAGTAAATGACAAAATCGTTGACGTACTAAGACGTGACGATGGTGAGGCTATCTATCGTCTCTGCGGAGATGCCCACCATCATCACTTAGTCTGCAAAGGCTGCGGCGATACCGTGGAAATTGAAGGTGGCGCAATCGAGAAGTGGGCCAAAGTCATGGCTGAAGAACATGGCTTTCGCGAAGTTGGTCATACGGCAGAAATATTTGGCCTCTGTCAGAAGTGTTAAATCATGGGCGACTTTAGGGGCATTCCTACCTGTGCATGTCCAGCGTGTGGTTCTCATTTGATTGAGATAACTGCGTCATTTTGTCCTCATACCTATGAAATTGAAATGTATCTGCTTGATAACGCGCGCTGCGCACTTTGTCACGCCCATCTAACCGCGCCAACCCCGATAGACCACCCAGCAGCTTGAACCTTTTCGCTAACGCTCTCAATTCGGTAAGGCTATGCCTTACCGAATCTTCTATCTCTAGTTGAGTATTCCTCAATAGCTCGCCACAAAACTTTGCGGTCAACATCTGGCCACAGCACATCTAGGAAAACAAACTCGGCATAAACCGATTGCCAAGGCAAGAAATTACTAGTGCGTTGCTCACCTGATGAACGTAAGAACAAGTCAACGTCGCTCATCTTGGGTTGATCTAAGTATTTAGTGAAAGTCTTTTCGGTAATTGCATCGACTTTGATTTTGCCACGCTTTACATCACGAGCTAATTCAGTAGCCGCATCAACGATCTCAGACCGGCCGCCATAGTTGACGCACATATTTAAAGTAAGAGTTTTGTTCTTTGCGGTTAACTCTTCGGCAATCTCTAGCTCGTTAATAACGCTCTGCCAGAGTCGCTTTGGCCGACCCACCCAACGAATACGAACACCCATTTCATTCATTTGATCACGACGACGGCGAATCACATCGCGATTAAAACCCATTAAGAATTTAACTTCTTCAGGCGAGCGACGCCAGTTTTCAGTACTAAAGGCATATGCGCTGATCTCTTTAACGCCATATTCAATAGCGCCTTCAACTACATCAAATAAAGCTGCTTCGCCGGCTTCGTGGCCAGCTGTGCGCGGCAAGCCACGCTTCTTCGCCCAGCGGCCATTGCCATCCATCACGATTGCTACGTGATTCGGTATTTCAATCTTGCTCATACGCGCTCCACCATCGGCATGCTACGCAAACCACGTTCTAAGTGCCAATGTAGGTAGGCTGTAATTAAACCGTTAGCTTCGCGGCGATTGCGCAGTTCACTTGCACTCGCACTTTCCCAATCTCCGGAAAGTAAGTCGCCCATAAGTTTTAAAGTTTCTACAGCCGGGGTGGCAGATGCTGATGGCCGGCAATCTAAACAAACTGAGCCGCCACCAACAAGTGAGAAGTAGCGATGTGGGCCTTCTTTTTCACAACGCGAACAATTAGTCATTGACGGTGCGTATCCCCCAATGGCTAGTGAGCGAAGTAGAAAGGCATCGAGGATAAGGGAGGAGTCATAACGTTTTTCAGCTAAAACTTTTAGCGCACCGACAACTAAGTTAAATTCTTGCAGCGCTGGTTCGCGCTCTTGTGGCGTGAAACGCTCAGTGGTTTCTAAAATTGCAGAGGCAATGGTCCAGCGCTGATAATCATTTGCGAGCTCTTCGCCGTAGTTAGCAATAGCTTCAACTTGAGTAACCGTGTCAAAGGTCTTGCCGATGTGTAACTGAATATCAACATGACTACCGGGTTCAAGGCGAGCCCCGAATTTAGACATTGTGCGGCGAACACCTTTTGCTACACCACGAACGCGACCATGTTCGCGAGTTAGCATGGTGATGATGCGATCGGCTTCACCCAATTTCTGGGTGCGCAGAATTAACGCTTCATCACGGTAGAGGCTCACGGGCCTACGTTAATGGGATCAGTTAGCGAATTGCGCGATTGATCGCCGAAACCACGGCTTTTAGCGATGCGGTGGTGGTATTTGGATCAATTCCAACACCCCAGAAAACTTCATCGCCGATTGCGCACTCAAGATAGGCAGCAGCAGAAGCATCGCCACCTGCACTAAGTGCATGCTCATAATAATCAAGAACTCGAACATCTACGCCATAGGCCTGCAAAATATTGCAGAACGCCGCAATTGGGCCATTTCCTTTGCCACTTAGTTCAACTAGCTGGCCGCGATCTAAGATTGAAATAGATAGCTGCACATCTTCATCAAGGACAGAAGTTTGTGACAACCCCTTAAGGCGGAAGCGACCCCACTTCTTATCATCGTTAGCAGTTGGTAGGTATTCATCTTCGAAAATCTGCCACATAGCATCGCCAGTAATTTCGCCGCCTTCAGTATCAGTCTTTTGTTGCACAACTTTTGAGAACTCAATCTGCAAACGACGAGGCAAATCAAGATGATGCTCATTCTTCATCAAGTAGGCAACGCCACCTTTACCGGACTGTGAATTAACACGAATCACGGCTTCGTAGGTGCGACCAATATCTAGTGGATCAATTGGTAGGTAGGGAACTGCCCAAGTGAAATCTTTAACTTCCTTGCCAGCAGCTTTAGCATCTATTGCTAAGTGATCAAAGCCTTTCTTAATGGCATCTTGGTGTGAGCCTGAAAAAGCAGTGAAAACTAAATCGCCGCCATAAGGGTGACGTTCCGGCACGCGCAGTTGATTGGCGTATTCAACAGTGCGACGGGTTTCATCAAGATTTGAGAAATCAATCATTGGATCAATGCCATGGCTAACTAAGTTCATGCCCAGGGTTACTAAACAAACATTGCCGGTGCGCTCGCCATTACCACATAAAGTTCCTTCGATGCGATCAGCACCTGCTAAGTAGCCCAATTCAGCTGCTGCGACACCTGTGCCACGGTCATTGTGCGGGTGCAACGAAACAATCACACTGTCGCGATTATCTAAGTGGCGACACATCCATTCAATTGA
>JBEINS010000092.1:0-4544 GCA_040377985.1 Candidatus Planktophila sp.
CACCAACACCAACACCAACACCAACACCAACACCAACACCAACACCAACACCTGCACCAACACCGACACCAACACCGACACCAACACCGACACCGACTCCAACTCCAACTCCAACTCCAACACCGACTCCAACACCTGCACCAGCTCCAACACCTGCACCAGCTCCAACACCTGCACCAGCTCCAACACCTGCACCAGACACCGCAGTACCAGTAATTTCTAATGGAGTCGTTTCGCCTAGCTCGGTTCAAGTATGTAAAAATGTTTCAACTATTAAGGCTCTAGTTACAGACAATGTTGGAACTACTGCAGTGCAATTTAGAATTCTCTATCCAGGTGGTGTTATAGCTAGTACGTATTCTGCATACCGAATCGACGGAAGTGGATTGAGCGGAAACTGGTCAAATGACTGGGTAATTCCTTGTGGCTCTCCAACCGGTACTTACACTGTTATGGCTCAAGCCCGTGACGGCGCTGACAACACTTCAATTTGGAGCACTGTTGGTACTTTCAATGCAACGCCACTGATCATCGTTGATACAGAAGCTCCAGTTATTGTCAGTGGGTTTGTTTCACCCGGTGCGGTTGAAGTTTGTAAAACTGTTTCAAAGATAAGTGCCTTAATTACTGACAATGTTGATACTGCCTCGATGCAGTTTAGAATTTTGAATCCAAGTGGTGCTATCGCTTCTGCAGTCGGGGCTTTCCGACAAGACGGAAGTGGGTTAAGCGGAAACTGGTCAAATGACTGGGTTATTCCTTGTGGCTCTCCAATCGGCACTTACACTGTTATGGCTCAAGCGCGTGACACGTCCTCAAATGTTTCAGCTTGGAAAACTATCGGCACTTTCAATGGAACAGCACCGATTATCTTAGATACTGCAAATCCAGTAATTGTCTCGGGCAATCCACTTGTTTCTACTGTCGAGGTTTGTAAGACTTTTGCAGGTGTAGATGTTGCAGCAAGAGATGACACTGGTTTAGCGCTAGTTCAATACCGATTTGTAGATCCTTGGGGAACTGTTCGAGCAACTAATACTGTTTACAAGAGATCTGGCACAAAGCTAGATGGCGTCTACGGTAACGACTACGTGATTCCTTGTAATTGGCCATCTGGAACTTATCAAATCGAAGCCAGAGGTACAGATGAGTGGAATAAAACTAGTGGTTGGGTAAACGTAACGTCGATTTCAATTACCTCACAATCTCCGAATCCAGCTCAACAGCCAATGGTTATTGGCGTGACTGGTGCTTCATCACTTTATAGGTCGAATCTTTACACCTTCTTTGAAACAGTTCTACATGTCGAAGGCTGGCGGAATTGGGGTTTGACGAGCTTAGGCCACTTATTAACTGCAGTTTCAGATACTCCAACAGTTTGTAAAGTAGTTTCAAATGAACTTGCTGACTTAACTGGCGGGATCAAGAATAAAACAATTCTGCAAGGCCTAACAAATGGAACTTGCTCAATCACGTGGAGGTTCAGTGGAACTGATACGAGAGCAGCAACCAGTAAAACTTGGACAGGTTTAGTTAGCGGCTTCTAAATCTCAGTACTAAATTTATTACGTCCAATCAAGGTAATGGCGAGCGTAAAGAGAGTTGCGAATGCCCCCAGTGCAAATGAGTAATTAGTTCCGCGATTATCAATTAACCAGCCGGCCATAGCTGCGGCAAATGCAAAGCCCAAGCCGATGCCTGCATACATCGATGCAATCGCCTCGGTTGTTCGTCCCACAGGGGAGCGACGCTGAGTAATTGCAGCACTTGCAATCAAAAGAGGCGAGATACCGATTCCGGCAGCGATTGATAGCAAAGCCAACATAAAGATGCTGTCAACGAAAACCATCGCAGCCGTGGCTGGAACCAAGAGCAAAGTTACAACGATTAATTGGTTATGAAGCGCTGACTTGAAGTGCAAACCACCGTAGACAAAGCCGCCAAGTAACGAACCAAATGCCCATATTGCCATCACTATTCCGCCATAAATAGGTTGGCCAGCAAGTTTGGTAAAAGCAATAATTGATGTTTCTACAGCACCGAAGAACATGCCAATTGCAATGTGAACACCCCACATGTAGATCAGACCATTTTGAAGAATAACTGGTTTGCCATGTTTGCCTTGATGCTTATTTATTGGCGGCTCAGTACTGCGCATTGAAGCTAGCCAAAGCCCGCCACCTGCTAGTAAAAACATGGCAATGATTTGTGGGGCGGCAGGATGAATCTTCACCGAAGTTGTGGCGGCGATAGTTGGCCCAACTATAAATATCAGCTCATCGATCATGCTTTCGATTGAAAACGCAGTCAATAGAATTGGACCCGATACTAAAAGCGCGGTCCAACGAGATCGAACTAGAGCACCAATTGATGGGTATGCCAGCCCGCTACCTATTGAGAAAATAAATAAGTAAGGCGCCGGAACATCAGATGGAATTAATACGACCAGCGCCATTGAGCAAAGAACAATCAGCAGGATTTGGAATGGCAAAACCCGATGCTGTCCGAGCTTGTCTACCAGCCTTGAACTTAGTGGGCCACCGATTGCAGCAGCGATCGAAATTGAACCAGAAACCGCGCCGGCGATTGTGTAGCTACCGCGTTCGGCTTCGACATACATCAAGATTCCAATGCCAACCATTGAAACCGGAAGCCGTGCGATAAATCCCGCTGTTGAAAATCGCCAAGCAGTATTACCTGCAAAAGCTTGACGATACTTATTTAGCATTAGGCAAAGTTAGCGGATTACTGATGTTTTACTCACAAAAGGATCGGCAATCGCCTTTCAAATAGAACACAGTTTCATTAGGTGGAAAGACGCCTAAATTATCTCTTGCCCGCCCTGTAGTCGGATGATAATTTGTACCAAGTGCGAATTGGGTTCAACGCCTCTTTGCAATGATTACGAGATGAGGGGTTAAGTGATGGCCAACCAAACTTCGAATGCAGCCAAGAGTGGTCCTACTGGCCGTGGTTTTATTGGAACCATGGCAGCAATGTCTTCTTATGATGACGAGAGCTACCTAGATTTCATCGAAGGTCTGCGCATGTTCGCATTGCGCTCAATGAATCCATCATCTGCCCGCGCCCTTAAGTCAGAAATTGATGCCGGCAAGATTAAGTCTGAAAATCCTAAAATTGAAGAAACTCGCTCTGTTGCTGACCCAATTCCAGTTATCGGAATTCGCAATCGCATGCTGCACAGCACACAAGGTCAAAACTGGGCCGGAGTTTTAGATTCATATGGCAAGAATCGCGCGGCCTTAGAGCAAGAGCTAACTGATGCTGAAAAAGATGGACCAGGGACACTTCGCTGGGATCCAAACTTTGTTTATCCAGATTACTTCACTGCAATTCCTTACCATCGTCAACCTGGTAGTTATCACGCGGACCCGCTAAGTGGTCACGTTTATCACTACGGAACGAAAGTTTTCCATGGTGGCTCAAACGATAAGGATGAAGCAAAAATTGAAAGAATTTCCATGCTGCCAATGCCAGCCGACGGGGTTATGAACAAGTTCCTTGATGTTGCTTGCGCGATAGGTTCAGGCACAGTGGCTGCGAAATTGCGTTGGCCTAAGGCGCAAATTCATGGCGTTGAGATAGCGGGTCCACTTGTGCGTTATGCACATATGCGGGCAACCAGACTTAATTCCGAGGTTCACTTCTCGCAGCAACTAGCCGAGAAGTTAGATTTTGCGGATAACACATTTGACCTTATTTATATGAGCACGCTGCTTCATGAGATGCCTGTGGCCGAAGGTCGCATCGCTGTGCAAGAAGCAAAGCGAGTACTTCGCCCAGGCGGAATTCTGGTTATTAATGACATGCTGCAAGCCACGAAACCACTTAATATCTGGAGTGATTACGACCGTTATTTCGATCACCGCTTCAATAATGAGCCATATGCCTACAACTTTGTCCATTCAACTCTAGATACCTTCTTGGCTGAAGAATTTGCTTCAGTAAAGAATGTAATTCAGGGCAAGACCTCGACTTGGGAGTGCGTTAAGTGAGCGATCGCGCGCGCGAGCCGTTAGGCAAATTTGCTCCCGATAACATTAACGATCACATTCTTCATGTGATTTTTGAATTAGCTGCCGAACTCTGGGTAGTAAAGCGCAGATTAGCTGAAGTAGAAGGCGCTGCCGTGGCAAATGGAGTTATCACAAGCCCTGATTCAATTATCCGCGATGATTCTTTTGCTTTCGAGAGTGCAGAACGCGATGCATTTGTAGAACGAATCTTTGGTTCGCTGAAAGATATCGGCGCAAAGCTCGATACCCAGTAGTGACTGAATAATTCCTACTTAGATTGCTAAACATGCAGCGGAAAATTGGCGTAGTTGTTCCATGCGCTAATCCTGCTGTTGAGCCCGAGGTTCATAAACTTTCACCCAGCAGTTACTTTCCATACATTGCGCGGTTTCCAAATTATCCTGATCTAGATATGAAACAGCGGTTAACCAAATACCGTTCTGATTTACCTGAGGCAATCAATACTTTAAAAGGTCTAGATCTAGATGGCGTATTAGTTGCGTGCAC
>JBEINS010000019.1:0-10214 GCA_040377985.1 Candidatus Planktophila sp.
GTAATTGGCGCAAACACTTGGACGTTTACACCAAGCCAATACTATGAATTTGGAAATGCTGGTTATGGTGACTGTAGAAATCCCGCTTATGTGGTCCGAACAGCGATGCCAAGTTCAAACTGGGGGGGAGTGGGTGTGACATGTGGCGGCGCTACGCAAACCATTACGCTCACATTTAATCTTGATCCAGCAGCACCACCGATTAACTCAATGGTTCTTGGTTCACCAAGTAAGGCGAGTGATACCTACACAGTCGGAACAACAGGTGTAACACTGGCTACTGTTGGAACTATGGCTCGTCAGGGCTATCGCTTCAGCGGTTGGGCTACAACAGCAACCGGAACTACGGCACTAACCTCACCGTATGTTGCAACAAATACACACACGCTATTTGCAATCTGGACGCCAATTCAGTATCGCCTTTTATATGATTCAAACACCGCAACTTCAGGAAGTCTCAACCCACTTACCTTTACCGCAGGAAGCTCATTTAATCTAAATGGACTTTTAAACTTCCAAAAGACGGGTTTCACACAAACCAGTTGGAACACCAGAGCAAATGGAACTGGCTTTTCCTATGATGGTGGCGGATCAGTCATCGCATTTGAAACCACAACAGTTTTCGCACAATGGCGGCCTAATGCACCAACGGCTCCAACAGTCTCCGTTGCAGCCGGAAACACAACAGCCACGATTAGCGTAAATGGCGGAACTATCGGAGCCTCAAACGGTCCCGCTGATTCATATACCGTCACTGCCAAGCTGGGAACAACAGTTATTGGAACCTGCGTTGTTCTTTCGCCAGCGACAAGTTGCACTATTTCTGGTCTGACCAATAACACGGCTTATACATTTACTGCCACTGCGACCAATAAAACCGGAACTTCAGCAGCAAGTACAGGCGTAGTTGGTACACCTAGAGGGTTTATCGTTACGTATAACCCAATGAGTGGATCTGTTGGTAGAACCAGTGACACGTTTACTGCAGGTATGCCGTTGGTATTACCACTTCCGTTTAGATCCGGTTACAACTTTATTGGCTGGTTTGATACTTCAACGGCTGGTACAAACTTAGGTCTCAATGGTGGTCGCTTTAGCCCAACTGAATCTCGCACCGTTTTTGCCCGGTGGTCAGCAATTCCTTTCACAATTTCTTACTTTGGTAACGGAAACACAAGTGGTGCAATTCCAGCAAACGGCACTTACTCACTTACATCTGGTAATTATGCGATCGCAGATAAAAACACCTTAGCTAAGACGGGTTACACATTTAGCGGTTGGAGATCTGATACCGGCACGGTATTTGCTGTAGGGGCAAATTATGCAACGCTGGCAAATCTGAACTTATATGCCAACTGGGTTGCCCAACCTTACACAGTCACATACTCCGCTAATGGTGGAACTGGTTCTGTACCTGTAAAGTCAGGAACAGTCACGATCGGTGAGACATTCACTGCAGCAAGCACTTCAATAACCCTGGCTGGTTCCACATTTGCTGGATGGTCAGATGGCAATAGAACTTATCTGCCTGGGGAAGTAATCACCGTCGGTGGATCGAATATAACGCTTAGCGCTGTTTGGAACGGCACTCAGTATGTTGTCCTCTATTCACTAAATGGTGGAACCGGTACGGGACCAACATCACCTAACTTCTTCATGAATGACACCTTTACCGTTGCCTCAATTGGATCTGTGTTAAAGAACGGATTCACCTTTAGTGGTTGGGTCGAAAGTGGCACTGCCTATGCAAGTGGATCAACATTTACGATGCCGTCACGAAACATTAATTTCATCGCACAATGGGCCGGACTTGTTTACACCATTACCTATGCGACAACAGGCGCCACTTCTGGAACTCCAACTCGCACCTCAGATTCATTTACCTTTGGAAGCAACCCAATCTCATTGCCAACTGCGGGCTCTATGGTTAAAGCGGGCTACTCGTTTGCGGGCTGGAAAGAGACGTCCACCGTGATCTCTGGTTCATATGCCCCAACCGCCAGCGTTACTTTGCAACCTGCCTGGACAGCAAATACACAGACCTTCACATTCAGCGCCAATGGCGCGACCGGAACAGCGCCAGCAACAGTAAGTTACACAACTGACGGAACAGTTGTAACTGCACCTGGCCCAGGCAATCTTGTAAAGGCTGGTTTCACCTTTGGCGGATGGAGCGATGGAACAAATACCTATCCTGAAGGTTCTGCGATAACAGGTACTTCGAATAAGACGTTAAATGCGATCTGGACACCCGCGACATTTGCAATCAATTACGCGGTTGGAACCGCCAATGGTGTTGCTGTCACCGCTCCAATTGGTCTGCCTTCAACTGCAGCTACCGCGTATGGAAGCTCATTTACCTTAGGCACTCCAGAAACACGTACTGTGACTGAGAATAGTTTGGTTTATGCATTTGCTGGTTGGACCAGCAACGGTCAGACATATCAAGCAGGGGCATCAGTTGTTATGGGTACTTCATCTCCAACATTTACGGCATCTTGGTTGCGTTTATATGAGGTGCGCTACTTCATGTCAGGTGGTGTAGATACCGGAATGACGCAAGGTGCGCTTTATTCAGCTGGCGCACTTGTGACTATTGATGCAGCGATTCCTACGCGAGTTGGTTACACATTTGCAGGTTGGAATGATCAGAGTGGCAACGCGGTATCAGGAAACACCTATTCAATAAGCGCTACAAACTATCTCTTCTACGCACGGTGGACAGTAAATAACTACACACTTGCCTACGATTCAGCAGGTGGAAGCACAGCGCCAGCAGCGCAAACTTCGGCATTCGGTTCTGTAATTAACCTTCCTTCATCAACATCAGTTACCAAGGCGGGTTATGTATTCGCTGGTTGGTCAGTGGGCGGAAATACCGTTAGCGCAGGATCGCAATATCAATTTGGCGCTCTCTCTGAAACAGCGACAGCTCTCTGGAGCGCTACTAGCCAGAGCATCACCTTCGACCTAGCCCAAGGCACAAGTAATACGCCTATTTCAGAGCCTTCAAAAACTATCGGTGAAACTTTTGCTGCGCCGACAGTAACTCCAAGCAGAACGGGCTACACATTTACTGGTTGGAGTGACGGTTCTACAAATTATGCACCTGGTGCGACGGTAACAATGGGAGCAAATAACATCACGCTGACTGCACAATGGAGCGTTGCTTCATACGTAGTTAGATACGCGCTAAATGGCGGCACCGGATCAATTCCTTCACCTACCTCATTTAACTTCGGCGCAACGCACACCATCGCCGCGGGTGTTACTAAGGCAAATAGCAACTTTATTGGTTGGTCTAATGGTGCAAATACTTATTCCGTAGGTGCAAGTTTCACACTTTCAGCAAGTGATGAAACCTTCACCGCACAATTCTCAGGCGCTATCTATGCACTTTCATTTAGCTTAAATGGTGCTGATACCGGAACCGTTCCTTCAACGATAACGGGACAGATCACAGATGATTTCATTCTTCCTTCATCAACTGGACTTGCTAAAACAGGTTATGGATTCGGTGGCTGGACAGATGGAGTGACTACGTACACCGCTGGTCAAACAATTACCGGCGTTAACGCAAATACAACGCTTACTGCAATCTGGAATCTACTTCCACCGGCGGCACTTTCTGCACCTGTTGCAACACCTGGTGATCACGCTGGAACGATTACAGTCACACCGCCTTCTCTTGCAACTGGTGGACCAGTAACCTCTTACAAGATCGTTGCAACCGATTCCACGGGAACTCCGCTCAGCCCGGAAAAGAGTTGTTTGGCTAACGCTCCGGCAACAAGTTGCACCATCACCGGTTTAACTAACGGAACGACTTACAAGTTCATCGCAACCGCAACAAATGCTGCAGGTTCAACTACTTCAGCACCATCCAATGCGATTGTGCCTGCTTCTATTCCAGGGCCTCCAACCACCGTTACAGCTACTCGTGGCGATGAGACAGCAACGGTCACTTTCGCAGCACCTGCTGATAATGGCGGTTCGGCGATCACTTCATACACGCTTACCGTTGTTGAAACTGGCCAGACATTTACTGGTTCTGGCTCGCCAATAACCGTTACAGGCTTAACAAATGGCAGTTCTTACACCTTCAAGGTGATGGCCACTAACGCAGTTGGTAATTCAGATTCTTCAACTGCTTCAGCACCTATAAAGATCGCAGGCGTTGCAGATGCGCCAACATCGGTAACTGCGGTCGCGGGGGATGAAACCGCAACTGTAAGCGCATCGGGTAACTGGAACACGATTTCAGGCAGCGGCGGCGAATCAGTAACAGCGATCGTATTTACATCGATGAATGGACTGCACACCTGCACAGCGACATCACCTGCAACGAGCTGTGTAATGACTGGCCTGACAAATGGGACCGCTTACACATTCACCGCAGTTGCACAAAACGTTGTTGGAAATTCTCCAACTGCAACTTCTAACTCGGTAACTCCCGCAGGCACACCAACCGCTCCAACTACTGTATCGGCGGTAGCAGGTGATCGTAGTGCAACAATTACCTTCAGTGGTGCTGGATCAAATGGTTCAGCAATTACAGGTTACATAATTAAAATTTCTCCGAGCGGGGATACGGTCACCGTTTCGTCATCTCCAGCAACGATTACAGGACTTACAAATGGTGGTTCATATTCGTTTACTGTTGCGGCAATCAATGCGCTAGGCGAATCAGAATTTTCATCGACATCCGCATCGGCAACGCCCGCTTCTGCACCCGGTGCACCAACTTCGTTATCGGTACTTGCTGGAGATACATCAACAGTTGTTTCTTGGAGCCCACCGGCTGACGATGGTGGTAGCCCGATTACTTCTTATTTGATTTCAGCAAGTAATGGTGCAACGTGTACCGCTGTAGCACCAGCAACTAGCTGCAAGATTTCAGGCTTAACGAATGGCACCTCGTACACATTTACGGCAAAGGCGATCAACGACATCGGTACTGGTGTTGCATCAGCAAATTCACCTGCTGCAGTTCCGGCTGGATTGCCAACGCCACCAACATCAATTTCAGCGGCAATTGGCAATGGCCAGGTATCTATTTCCTTCAGTGGCGCGGGTAATAATGGCGCTGCAATTACGAACTACACGGTTATCGCAGAGCCTGGCGGGTTTACCGGAACAAGTTCTTCTTCACCAGTAACAGTTTTGGGCCTTACTAATGGAACTGCGTATACCTTCCGAGTGATTGCCACTAACTCAGTAGGTGATTCTGAATCTTCAACCGTTACTACAACTGCGACTCCAGCAACCGTTCCTGACGCACCGACTTCAGCTTCAGCATCAGGTGGAAATCGCAGCGCTCAAGTTTCTTGGACTGCTCCAACCGACAATGGTGGCGCGCCAATCACGAGTTACACAGTTACCGCTTCGCCAGGTGGCGCTACTTGTACCGCCGCGGCGAATTTAACAAGTTGTTTCGTTGGCGGGCTAACCAATGGTTCGACCTACTCATTTACCGTTGTCGCAAATAATGCCGTCGGTGGATCTACTGCCTCAGGAAGTTCAAATTCAGTTACACCTCTCGGACCACCTAGTGCTCCGACAATTACCGAAGTTGTCCGAGGAGACACAAAGGCCACAATTTCATTTAACGCTCCGACAAGTGATGGCGGCACATCAATTACGCAATATGTGATTACCGCACAACCTGGTGGATTATCAATCACAACTTCTTCCACCGTCGCAGAATTTACTGGGCTGACTAACGGCGTCGCCTACACCTTTACGGTAGCTGCAGAAAATGGTGTTGGTAGAGGAACTAACTCCAACGGAGTTGTAGCAACTCCCGCCGGCATTCCAACTGCACCGACTGTCATCACTGGAACGCCAGGCAATAGAAGCGTCAACATCGAATTCAGCGGAGCAACTGGAAACGGTGCCACGATTACCGGCTACATAATTACTGCTGTCGAAACTGGTGAAACAAGAACCACTACATCATCACCAATTCGATTCGGAAGTCTTACAAACGGAGATCCGTATACATTTACAGTTGTAACAGTTACTTCAGTTGGTGAATCTTCACCTTCTCAAGCATCCACTGCCGTTATTCCAGAACAAGTAGCGAATGTTTCACCCAGCCCAAGTTCGCCTGCACCAAGTGGTGGAGGTTCAGTCCCGCTTGCACCAACACCCACTCCAACACCAACACCCACTCCAACACCATCTCCTTCCCCTTCCGTGACGCCAACGCCTAACCCAAGTGCATCTCCAACGCCAACTGCGAAACCTTCACCAGCACCATCACCTTCGCCATCTGCAACAAAGTCTCCTTCACCAGCACCGTCACCTAAGCCTTCGGTAACACTAAAGCCAGCCGCTTCACCAAAGCCGACACTTAGTGCAGCGCCAAAAACTTCTCCTTCACCGAAAGCATCTCCAATGCCAACTCCCACTTCAAGTAAAAAAGTCACGATTAATCCAAAGACTACTGACTCTTCATCAAAGGTTGGCATTGAGAACTTAAAGCCGGGGCAGAAAATTAAAGTGACTGTGATAGAAGGAAAATCAATTCCATCGAATTCAAAATCAGCAACACCGTCACCGAAAACAACAAGCAAGGCAACACCTAAACCAGGTGCGACAAAGAACGGATTTAAGACTACAACTAAAGATCCAGTAAAGGTTGTTCCAAAACCTTCTGGGACAAAGGCTGCGGTCGGTATTGAGAACTTAAAGCCTGGACAGAAAATTAAAGTCACCGTCAAAACAGGAGGTACAAACAAATGATAAGAAAGCTGTTGCTAGCAACCTTATTTGCTCTGCAGATATCGATTCTCCCAAGCTGGGGAGCAGAGACCGTCTTGATTGATAGATTGACGAGTTCCGAAGCTGAAGAGTTAGATATTGACATACCAGCAGACGTTCCGCCTGGCTATCACGAAGTCATCATTGAGATATCTGATGATGCTGGGGTGCTAGACAAGAAGGTTCTGACATTCTGTAAAGATTTAAATGGAAATATCGATTGGGCAAGCAACTGTCCAAATCTAGAAAAGATTTATTCTGAAGAAGAACTCATTCCGCTTACCGAGCGTGCAGAATTCCCATCTTATGACCCTGCTCAAGAGCCTGAAAAGACTAAAGATTTAGCGGTGACGGCATTTGCCGTACTTGCGACACTTTCTGCTGCAGGCGCAAGCGCTGCTGGTCAAAGCAGCAATTCATCAAATAGTTCTGGTGAAAAAGATAAAGAATCTACCGACGGCAAGGAAGGCGAATCTAACTCTGAAGATAAAGAGCAAGATGATCTTTCCTCAATTAGCGCAGGCGATCTCGACAAGATCGATCGGGGGCCGGGAAGGGGCGATCTCAGCAACACTTGGCGCCGTCCAAGTTCATTGGCTAGCGATGCCCTTTTTGCAGGAGTGGTTACTCGAATTTCACGACATCTGCCGCTCCTTGCGCGCACCGTTGCCGATGGAACTTATTTACGAGCCATGTTCGGCTCATTTGCACCGCTAACAGTTATTCCTGCAGCTCTTCTTGGCGTACTCGCAGTTCTTGATACATCTGGCCAAGCACTTCCTCCAGCGCTTTGGATTGTAATGGGAATCATTGCCCTAGCTAATTTGGATGCCCTTGCTGGCTTTGTTGCAGGATTCATCTTTACTGCTGGCGTTGCAATCTCAGGAAATCTTTCTTCAAGAGATGAAATTCTGACGGTCGCCGGTCTCTACATCATCTTCTACGCACCAGCGTTGCTTGCAAGTGCAATACGCCCACTTCGCAGACTCGCCAGTGATCGCGACGACACCTGGGAGAGAGCAACTGATTACGGACTAGCCCTCCTACTATCCGGCTGGACCATGTCAAAGTTAATCGGTGGCTTAAATGCACTTGCAGGAATCCAGTTGCTAATCACTTACCATGCAACTGAAATCGCATGGTGGACAGCGGTATTCGTACTTGTTCGCCTGATTCTGGAAGATTTTGCTTCTTACAATTATCCAGAACGCATTGCAGCGGTTTCTGGAGAATTCAAAGCTCAAGACACTATTCATAAGGTGATTAGCCTTGAGTTAAAGATCTTTATCTTTGTTCAACTGGCGATGCCATTTATTGGATTCAATATCAAGCTCTTCTTAGGAACTTTGATTATGGCTACGCCAACAATCATTGGACTAACAATTGGCAAGAAGTTACCTAAAACTTCAATCCTCTATCGCTTGATGCCAAGTGGAGCATTCAAAATTGTTGCGATGGTTTTCATCGGAACATTTGCGGCAACTTTTATTCAAGGCTTATTTGCTAACCCACGTACATTCCTAGAGTGGTCCTTTGTTGCCCTTGCTATCCCTGGATTGATCTTGAGCATCTTGGGCAAGATGGTGAAAGAGCCAGAACGTGATTGGAAGAAGTCTCAGATAGGTAATACCGCCTATCGAATTCTTGGAGTTCTTGTCTTCCTTCTCCTCATTCAAATTGTCCGTGGGGTCGATCTATACGCTGCAGTGTTCGGAAAATAGGTTTAGGTAGATATTTGCCTATCCTGTAAACTCACACCTGTACTTGGAGACGTCGCATAGCCCGGTCGAGTGCGCCTCACTGCTAACGAGGTAAGGGGTTAAACCCTTCAGGAGTTCAAATCTCCTCGTCTCCGCTCTCAGGGATTCTTAATATTAGTTATGTACTCTCTCGCAAATGAAGCGTAAAAAATCTGCCGTGATCGTTGCCACAACCGTCTTTGTTCTATTAGGCACCGCAGCACTAGTTGCCGAAAGTGCGGTCTCATCAAAGATTGAATCCCGCGTACAACAACAGCTTCCAAGCGCCTCAGGAGTAAGCGCCTCTATTCCTCTAACAGATTTGCCGAGTATCTTACGTTCAGATTTAATCAAAGAGGTAAAAATCGATATTGCTGACTACACGTTGAAGAGCAGTGGCAGAAAATCCTCTCTGGAAATTTCTGCGAAAGAAATTAGTAAATCCGCATCCACGCGGATCGGATCTTTGGATATCAAATCAACAGTAGCTATTTCGCAGCTACTAGCTGAATCTGGTTTCAGCGATGCGGAAATAGTTGATAACGCTTTGCAAATATCAGTCGGCGCCGGAGGACTTGGTAAAGCCTTGATTGTTCCAAAGTATTCAAATAACCAAATTTACTTCCAGATAAAAAGTGTTTCGATAATGGGCAGTCCAATTCCAGCCTCATCGCTTCCTGCAGACATTCAGGAGCAAATCAAGAGCCGAACCGTAAAGGACTTAAAGGTTCCAGCGGGCTTAAAAGTTAAATCTGTATCCATCGGGCCAAAAGGACTTTCGGTAAGTTTTCAAGGAACCAACATTAATTTAAGAAGCCTTGCTATATCTCTATAGTGGGCGCCTTGCTAATTAGCGCTAATGTGTAAACGATGTAAATTCACTTTCTGGAATCTTTCACTTTCGATAAATTTCACGCCGGTGGCCAATATCGATTACAAGAACTACAAGGATGCTTTTCTGGATCTCATAGATTATTCGAAAGTCTCCGACCCTTATTCTGTAGCCATTTCTCCCTGAAAGCTTCTTTGCCTTAGGAGGGATTGGGTTTTCCGAAAGCAAAGAAAGTGCGGCGTCGATCCGACGTTTATCGCTGAGATTTAGCGTTTTCAGAAACTTGCGTGGGGTTTTTTCGATTCTTAAAGTGAACTCGCTCAAACCAAGCCAAGTTCCTTACGTGCATCTTGCCAAAGCGTTGAATCTTCGCGTCTGGCTTTAGCGGCATCATAGGCGGCGATATCTTCAAGTTCTTCCATGGCATCAAGCATTTTTTCGTAAAGTGAAGGAGAGAGCAGCACTGCAGCTTCCTCACCATGGCGAGTGATAAGAATTGGCTCTTTCGCTGATTTATCCACGAGTGTGGGCAACTCACGACGAGCATCGGTTAAGGGAAATGACTTCATTACTAAAGTGTACATAAAAACCTTAAAAATGTACAGAGATGCCAGTAGCCATGAATAGAATAGGCACATGCAAAATTACAAAGTAGCGATCGTCGGTGCAGGTCCAGCCGGCTACTTTGCGGCGCAAGCACTTCAGAATCTGCAGACCGATGATCTGCAATTTTCTATCGACATGATCGAACGCCTGCCAACCCCATGGGGCTTGGTTCGCAGTGGAGTGGCACCTGATCACCCAAAGATAAAGACTGTTGCAAAGGTTTTTGAAAAGATCGCTACCGCTGGAAACTTCCGCTTATTTGGCAACGTTGA
>JBEINS010000190.1:0-1916 GCA_040377985.1 Candidatus Planktophila sp.
GAAGAACTACATTCGTTAGCACTACACGCACTCGCCGCAGCCTTAGCCGAACGCGAGATTTCTAGTAATTTCTTAGGTGCTCGCACGCCGCTTTCTGCACTGTGTGGAATCATTAATAAGTCAGCACCCCCTGCACTATTCCTATGGGCGCAATTGTCTGAAAATGGCGACCCACAATTCTTCCAGGAACTTCCTGACGTGCGACCTGCCCCTAAAATTATTCTGGGTGGGCCGGGCTGGAATCCAAAACAATGTAGCGAAGTCACCGTGGCTACTGATTTACAGCGCGCATGTGAGGAAATTACGCAGGCAATCGGGGCCTAAAAGAGCCGTTAGACTTTGCCCCTTAGCTATTGAAGGGGAGGCCGAAATGAGCGATGACAAGATCGCAATGATGGGCCTGACCTATGACGATGTGCTCTTATTGCCAGATGCCTCTGAAGTAGTGCCTTCTGAAGTCGAAACTTCAACTCAGTTAACTCAAAACATTACTTTGGCTGTTCCGCTGATCTCTTCAGCGATGGATACCGTTACAGAGTCACAACTCGCAATCGCAATGGCTAAAGCCGGTGGCATTGGCATCATTCACCGCAATCTGCCAATCGATGAACAAGTCACGCACGTTAAATTAGTAAAGAACGTGGGCATGGTTGGCGCCGCTGTTGGTGTTGGCGACGATGGATTTGCTCGCGCACAGGCACTTATTGAAGCTGGCGTTGATGTAGTTGTTGTCGATACCGCACACGGTCATCATCGCGCAGTGCTCGATGCGATTGCCCGCATAAAGAAATTTTCACCAACGACCGAAATCATTGGTGGCAATGTGGCAACCCGTGCTGGTGCGCAGGCTTTAATTAATGCGGGCGCCGATGCTGTAAAAGTTGGCGTTGGCCCAGGTTCAATTTGTACCACTCGCATTGTGGCTGGTGTTGGCGTTCCACAAATTACCGCCATCATGGAAGCTGCCAAAGCTTGTGGCAAAGCGGGTATCCCATTGATCGCCGATGGCGGTCTGCAATATTCAGGTGACATTGTGAAAGCACTTGTTGCTGGTGCAAATTCAGTAATGCTTGGTTCTTTGTTAGCTGGTTGTGAAGAATCACCGGGCGAACTAATTGAAATTGATGGCCGTAAATACAAGGGCTATCGAGGCATGGGCTCACTCGGTGCGATGCAATCACGCGGCGAGCAAAAGTCATATTCCAAAGATCGTTATATGCAAGACGATGTTTTATCTGAAGATAAATTAGTTCCCGAAGGCATCGAAGGAAAAGTTTTGTATCGCGGTACTGTGGCTGAAGTAGTTCATCAATTAGTTGGTGGCCTGCGTTCCGGTATGGGTTATGCCGGAGCACCAGATATCAATACTTTGCGCCGCGATGGTCGCCTAATTCAAATTACCGCTGCTGGCCTGCAAGAGAGCCACCCGCACGATGTTTTACACGTGGCAGATGCCCCTAACTATGCGAAGAAAGGCTAGGGCTAAGTAAATGTTCGAGATTGAAATTGCACCCGGCAAGCGCGCCCGCCAGGCCTACTCCTTTGACGATATTGCGATTGTGCCCTCACGTCGTACTCGCGACCCAGAAGATGTCTCTACTTCATGGCAGATCGATGCTTATAAATTTGAGTTACCAATGTTGGCAGCGCCAATGGATTCAGTGGTTTCACCACAAACTGCAATTGCGATCGGCAAATTAGGTGGCCTCGGTGTTCTAAACCTCGAAGGCCTCTGGACCAGATATGAAGATCCCCGGATTCAACTTGGTGAAATTGCTTCAATGCCTGATGCACAGGCAACTCGTCGTATGCAAGAACTTTACAGCGCACCTATTCAGCCAGCACTGATCAAAGAGCGCATTAAGCAAATTCGCGAAGCTGGCGTAACTGTTGCGGCATCACTTTCACCACAACGC
>JBEINS010000183.1:0-2081 GCA_040377985.1 Candidatus Planktophila sp.
ACGGGTATCGCAAACCAATCTGATTTCTAATCTCATCTAGCGTTTGCATAATTTCAATACTCATCTTGTGCGTTAACAATGGTGATTCAATTTCACCATTTCGAACCATGCGTTCTAATTCGGCAGCCTGTTCGCGCAGTCCATGGCCTTCATAGGTATTTGCGTACTCGGTAGTCGTGCCATCTTGCATTACTAACCGCATATTTGCTGGATTATAGAAAGTACGATCAATTTCAATTCGCCCTAACGTACCGGCAATCGTTGCTCTACAGGGTGTGCTTGTAATCAAAGTTGTAGTCAGAACTGCTTGTGCGCTAGTTTCATAATCAAAAATCGCTGAAGTTTGGCTATCAACGCCTTTTTCCGTCAGCACGCCAGTTGCGGTGATACGCGCAGGAGTACCAAGAACCATGTGAGCAAATGAGACTGGATAAATTCCTAAATCAAGTAGAGCGCCACCAGCAAGGGACGGTTCTGTTAACCGTGGGTTTTCATGATCAATTAGGTACTGTCCATGATCGGCTTCAACGTTAACTATCTGACCGATGACACCGCTATTTAAGAGTTCGCGAACCTGTGCAATATGAGGCAAGAAGCGAGTCCACATTGCCTCAAGCAGTGCGACGCCGTTATCTATAGCAGCGGCAACCATCGCTTTCGCCTCAATTGCATTTACCGCAAATGGCTTTTCACATAGAACAGGTTTACCGGCATTTAGCGCCAGAAGCGTATTTGCCACATGTTGGGGGTGTGGTGTTGCGACGTAAACCGCATCGATCATGGGATCAGCAACTAGCTCTTCGTAACTGCCGTATGAGGTACAGCCTGGGAACTCAAGTGCGAAGTCGCTAGCTTTTTCTAACGAACGTGAACCAACTGCTTGCACGATGTGACTATTAAAGTAGGAGAGGTCGCGCGCAAAAGCTTTAGCGATGCCGCCGGTTCCAATAATTCCCCAACGAAATTCGGGTTTATCAAAATCAGATTTGGTAAATTGCGATGAGTTAGATGTGGGCACCATCTTCGCCTTCTTCCCGAGTTAGATTCCAACGGTATAACAGAGTTGCGAGTCCACCAGTTGTTGCTAGTAGTCCTGGCCAGGGTTCAACTCCGAATGGATCAAAGCCGAATACGGCTGATGCAATAATCCAGATGGGTCCCACAATAAGTGCAATTACTGCTATTCGGTTTGCTCGCTCTTTAATTCTGGGCAAATCTGGATCTGGTGCAACGAAACGTTCAGAATGATCAATGGCCTCTAGTTGATCTAAATAGGTAGTTGGTGATGATTGATCAAGTGAAAGTGTCGAGACAATAGAATCGAATTCAGCATTTACTAATTCAGAATCATCATCATTTCTTAAATCGTGAATATTCCTACCAACAATTTCGTACTCATTTATGAGAAGTGGAACTTTGTAATCATCGTCATCAACACTGGCATGAGTAACAATTACGGTGTGGCCTTGTTCTTGAAAACTGGCACAAAGATCAATGGCATCTTCAATTGGTTGGCGAACACCAAGAATTATCAAAACTGCAATGTCTGCCTTATCGCCAGAACCTTTAAGAATCAGATCTGGGGGAGTTAAATCATCGCTCACGAGTGCCATAATTGCATAAGAATTCGGTGCAATGGAACCGATTTAGCGTTAAATTAGGAAGTGCGTAGGATTACCCTCTAGTCCGAGCGAGATAAGGAGTAACCAAATGGGCAAAGCTGATGATGTCCCTTATGGTCTTTTGCGCTCCTTCCTAACTCCATTTTTAATGCTGGCATTTAGACCAAAGGTAAAAGGCCTGCGCAACGTTCCGCTCAAGGGTCCAGTCATCATGGCTTCGAATCATCTCTCATTTAGTGATTCGATTTTCATGCCGTTGGTTGTCCCACGCAAAGTTACCTTCTTGGCCAAGAGTGAATACTTCACTTCACCTGGACCTAAGGGACTACTTAAGAAATTGACTTTCATAGCACTCGGTCAAGTATCAGTAGATCGCTCAGGCGGACGTCGAAGTGAAGCTGCTTTGCTAACTGGCTTGAGTGTTCTAGCTCAAGGAAAATGTTTAGGAATTTATCCAGA
>JBEINS010000201.1:0-1518 GCA_040377985.1 Candidatus Planktophila sp.
GACCCAAATCTGGTCTTGGAATATCTAGTGCCGCTAGTTGAGCCGCTTAGAACCGAAGTATTTAAGTACTCCCGTGAGTGGCTACGTGATCAAAGCGCCCGCGTAGGCGACCCACGTAATCCAACTGCCAAGATCGGTTTCCAATTAAATCTGCCAGCTGAATATGTATTGATCCACCGCGTAACCCTCGGCACCACTGGCATTTTCTGCCAACTAGAGGCCGAGGGCAAATTCCGCGATGAAGCGCTTTCTTGGTTCCCCGAGATCGCACCTGCAAATATTTAAGCAGCGATTCTTGGACGACCAGCTTTACGCTTTGCTTGAATAACAACACCATCTTCAAATAGTTCGCCACCCCAAACCCCAACTGGCTCCTGACGTGAGAGCGCGCCAGATAAACACTTGGCACGAACTGGGCACTCACCACATAACGCTTTGGCAGCTTTGATATCTGCTTCGGCATCAGAGAAGAAGGTCTCAGGTTCTGCGCCATGGCATGGCAAAGCATTAGCGATCGGATTGCAATATGTGCCGGTGATATCACCGAGACCAATCTTTTCGCCGCTTTCGGCCCAACCTGGTACTAGTAGTTCGCTGAAGAGAACGCTCATGGTTCTCACCTTCTTTCCTTTGTTAGTTTGTCTTTCTCTTGTTTGGGTAGTTGTCGGGATAAAGAAAAAGGACCCTTAATCCTTTTGGATTAGGGCCCTTGTTTGGCTTATTCGATGTTATTCGAATGAACCTCCAGCAGACCCGGATCCGGCATAAAAATTGGCATAAGCTGCAAATGTGGTTGCAGTAGGCCAATTAGATGTCGCGCGCTTAGCTGATACGGGTTTCATTGCAGCACCCATAACAGCCTCACGCATTGCGTGTGCTGTATGTAGATGTGCAGTTCTTTGCATAAGGGCAAGAGTAAAGCATCGGTATTCATTGATGCAAATTAATTAAATGCGCGTTCCACTAACTGGTCAGTAACCCTGCTTGTGCGAGAAATGGCGAAGGTTTTCCGCGATAGCTAATGCGTAACTCACGCTTTGCTCGAGTCATGCCCACATAGAACAAGCGGCGTTCTTCTTCGATCATGCGGGCATCAAGCGTAAATCCATTAGTTTCCAGGGGTAATAAGCCCACATTGGCACCCATGAGGAAAACGCGTTCCCATTCGAGGCCTTTTGCCGCGTGCAAAGTAGCCAATGTAATCACTGGCATGGTCGGCGGATTGTTCTGCTGAACGCGATCTTCAACTTCGCGTAAATAACTGCGCAAAGTTTTCGGTGAGAAGTTTGTATCTTCATCAAGCTCGCGCGCTAAGTGCAATAAACCTGCGATGCCATCGATGCTTTGGCCAGTTAGAAACGGTTGTGCCAATGTGCGCAATTCATCTAACCAACTAATACCTTCAGTTGGAATAACGGACGCTGTGCGCACGCCTTTTAAGAATTCTTTTACATCAGGACGATCAAAGAAACGTTCGGTACTGCGCACTTGGTATGGCAACTTCGCGCCATTCATCGC
>JBEINS010000106.1:0-4043 GCA_040377985.1 Candidatus Planktophila sp.
ACATTGGCGTTCGCCGGAACGCTTAAGCGCACGCGAGCAGCTTTCTTGCCACCGCCCGGAATAAATTTATAAAGATCAACGCCTGGCGAAACTACCCGCACAATATCTGGGCAGGCTTCATACAGAGAAACCAAGCTGGCCGCTTCAGCATCCGTATTAGCACTCAGCGCTTGTGCGGCCGCTACAACTTGGGTTTCGCCTTGTACCCGAATCATTGGTTCTGGGGTTTCGCTTTCAGCCAGATTTAAATTCTTAACTCGCGCCATTGTGTGCATCGTGTGAACAAACGGAATATTTAGCGCTTTGCTGGCCTGCATCGCGACTTTGCCAGAGATCCAATAATGTGAATGAATCAAATCGTAATTGGTTTCACCCGAGATCTTTTTCTTAAATTCCTCAGCAATTTCCGGAATTAATTTTGGCAATAATTCTTTAGTTACACCAGTTACCGGGCCAACATTTAATTGAATTACTCGAACTCCCGGTGATACTTCGACAATATCTGCAACTTGCGAATTTGTGCGACGGGTGAAAATATCAACTTGAACACCCATTGCTGCCATACGTTCAGCGCTTTCAGCTACATAAATATTCATGCCGCCAGCGTCGCCAATTCCTGGTTGATCCAAGGGCGAGGTATGCACCATCAAGGTGGCAATACGTGCGTTCATGGTTAAAGGGTAACGCTGATTAAAACGTAGCGCTAAGTGAGCCGACTACGGTTCCACCGCCAAGCACATCAACAGCTTCACCTTCAATATTTATGCCGAATTTAACGAGTGCCGCTTTCATCAGCGGACCGTTCGCACGATTGCCGCCATCAGAAATTTTCCAAGCAATCGCGCTGCCATCTGCCAAAGATGCCAACATCACGCTTTCAGCGCCACCTTTTACTAATAGTCCGGGAACTGCGCGCATCATACGAGTATCGAAAGCACCTTCGGCCAAAATCATTTCGGGATGCTTTAAACATGCGCTAATTACTTTTTGAAACACCGGGTCACCATCTATTCGCATTTTTCTAGCAGCTACTGCAATCGATCTAGTGCTCATTGAAAACAGTGGCGCACCACAACCATCGACGCTTGTTCGACTTACTGGCTGACCAATTAAATCTTTGATCTCATTTGCAATTGCGATTTGTAATGGATGATTAGCATCGCGATAAGTTTTAACATCCCAGCCGTTAACAACACAAGTTGCCAACATTCCGGCATGTTTTCCGCTGCAATTTGCCGCTAACGAAGTTACTGGCTTAGTTCCCCAGGAAATGCGTGCTTTGCGATCTATTGGGCGATCTGGTGTGTTTTGCAAATCTGATTCAGATAAACCAGCACTCTTTAATATTTCCAGGACAACTTCTTGATGGCGTTCTGTACCACCATGGCTTGCACAAACTAAAGCTAGTTGCTCGTCATTTAGTGCTAACCCAAGTCGCACCATTGCTGCTGCTTGTAAAGATTTAATCGCAGAACGTGGATACATCTCGGCATCAACGTCACCAAGAGTTAACAAATCAGATCCATCGGGGCCAAGTAGTATTAAATATCCACTGTGGGTTGATTCAATTAATCCGCTACGCACTAACTGCGCTAGAACAACGCTCATTCTTAATCGGTAGAGCGAGGGCTAGTTGACCAAATATGTGCCTGAAGTGTTTGTCCTTCGGCAGCCATGTCATACGCGTAGAAAAGTTCGCCTTCAACTAATCCGTAAAGGCGAACGCCAGCAGTAACAATTTTTGCTGAAGGTGCGGAATAACCTTGATCCATTGCTAATTGAATCTTTGGGCCATCGAAATGCCCAAGCCAGCCTTCAGTTATTCCAGTGTTATGTGAAATTACTACTTCGAGCACATTATTTGGCTTAATCCGCCAGAAACCTGCCTCACTTGCACCGGGGCGAATAATTTCGCCATCATCATCGACAATCCAAGAGCGTGAGAAATAATTTAGAAATGGCCGACCATCATGATTAAAAACTGTTTCCGAGATAAATTGGAAAGGTTTAATCGTTGGATATTCGCCATGACCTTTGCCGCGCCAGGTACCAACTAACCAAGCCAGTGGATTTAAATCAGGGTGAAGACCTTCTGGAATTGTAAATACCATTATCTGCCAGTCCGCTTTCTGCTATCTCGGTAGCGAGCGCTTTCGGGATCTCTGCGACTAGTAAATGCAAAGAACAATAATCCAGCGCCAATAACTAAGGAAATCAGGCCAAGGAGAATTGAGGTTAAGAGCTCCATGGCTGTAAGTCTATCGGTTACTTACATCTTTCTTACGGCCCACATGATCGCGAGCCCCGCTATCAAGGTGATCAACAACTGACCTAGCAATTCCATTTACTAATTACCTGCAGCTATCGCTTCTTGTGCAGCCGGAATCCCACCCACTGAGAGAGTCGCGTCTAGTGGGGTGTTGCGCTTAACGACTGCGAGTGCAATTGGTCCTAACTCATGATGTCTTGCAACAGTGCCTAAATAACCAACGACTACCCCATCGTTTTCTACTGGGGTGCCAACTTTAGGAAAGTTAACTTCGGTACCATCAAGGTGCAACATAACTAAGCGACGTGGTGGATTTCCTAAATTATTTATTTTGGCCACAGTTTCTTGGCCGCGGTAACAACCCTTATTTAGGTGCACCGCGCTGTTTAAAAGTCCTAGTTCGTTAGGAATTGATTTGTGATCAGTTTCAAAACCTATTCGCGGCAATCCAGCAGCTACTCGCATCGCATCTAGTGCCCAAGTACCCACTTGAGTTGCAACCGAATTAAAAGTTTCGACCATATTGGCTAATTCGGCGCGTGGCACAAGTGCATATGGCCCAGCTATTTCATCCATCTTGCCTGGGGCGCGCAATACTGCAAATTCAGCCGTCGCATCGTGGATTTCTACTTGGGCGCGAAATTTCATTTTTTCTAAATGTGAAATCAATTCAGCACTTCGACCCGGATTAACTACCAGCCAAGTGGTGTCACCATCATCAACTAAAAAGAATTGATGCTCGATGTGGCCTTTCGGATCTAAAATTAAAGCGTGCTGCCATTGACCAGCTAATAAATTCTCATGATCTTGGGTAGTTAATAAATGTAACCAAGTTAAACGTTCTGGCCCAGATAGTGCGACAACTTCATAGTGTGATAAATCTGCCCACGCAGTGCCAGCTTCGAGTGCTCGTTGTTCTTTTACTGGATCACCGAAATGCCATACAGCGCCTTTATCGGGACCGTCCTCAACGAGTACGGCGCTCATTACTTACTTTCGGCGGCAAAACATGCAGAACATGTGCCGTAAACGGCAAAGTGCGTGACATCTGTTTTAAAACCATAATCATCGGCCAGCGCATTTACAAAGTTAGCCGCAACATCAATTGGTGCATCGCCAACTGAACCACAAACTCCGCAAACTAAATGTAGGTGAGTTAGCTCTTCGGCCGCGTGATAGGTAGCGCCGCCATGGCCCAAGTGAGTGTGCTGAACTAAGCCCACATTTTCCAGGGTTTCTAAGTTGCGATAGACCGTTGAAAGATTAATTCCAGGATGTGTATGGCGTACTTTTTCAGCTACTTCTTCTGGTGTGGCATGACCAAGTTCGCGGACGGCAGCTAAAACTAATTCACGTTGCGGAGTTAAGCGCAAACCTTTATCGCGTAATTCATGCTGATCGGCCATGAGTTAATCTTACTTAGATTTTCACAAAAAGAGTTATCTGGGTAGCCGATTAGCGGCGAGCACGCAGAAGAATTAAGTAAAATTCGCAGCCTAAGCAGTAATTAAAGGCTGCATTTAAGAAAGCTGCAGCGAGTGCAAAGCCGGTTGCAATGGTGAAAACGATTGTTGCGCCAGATAGCAGCCCAGCAACAGCAATGACGGTAAAAATGAACCCAACTGCTTGGGCGAATTGCGGTGGTCGCACATCTTCAGGAACAAACTCTCCCTTTAAACGTGGCTTGATCAAATTTTTGAAGAGAAATGCGTAAGGCGTGAATTGTGGGCCTTTAGTTGCACCAATTAGAAATACTACTAATTGAAAAGCAATC
>JBEINS010000068.1:0-5900 GCA_040377985.1 Candidatus Planktophila sp.
AGTAGTTTTCGTACCACCTAAGTTTGCCAAGGCTGCAGTTGTCGATGCCATCGATGCGGCAATGCCACTAGTGGTTGTTATCACCGAAGGAATTCCGGTTCACGATTCAGCTAGTTTCTATGCTTACTCATTAACTAAAGGAACCACTCGCATCATCGGGCCAAACTGCCCAGGTTTAATTAGTCCTGGTAAATCAAATGTCGGAATCATTCCCGCAAATATCACAGGTGCTGGCCCAATTGGTTTAGTTTCCAAGTCCGGCACATTGACTTACCAAATGATGTTTGAACTTCGCGATATCGGATTTAGTACTGCAGTTGGTATCGGTGGCGACCCAGTAGTTGGCACTACACATATCGATTGCTTGCGAGCATTTCAAGATGATCCTGAAACCGAAGCGATCGTAATGATTGGTGAAATCGGTGGCGATGCTGAAGAGCGAGCTGCTGCATTTATCGCTGAATATGTAACTAAGCCAGTAGTTGGTTATGTTGCCGGCTTTACCGCTCCTGAAGGCAAGACCATGGGTCACGCCGGTGCCATTGTTTCGGGATCATCTGGAACTGCACAAGGAAAGAAAGATGCTCTAGAAGCAGCTGGCGTTAAAGTGGGTCAAACCCCAAGTGAAACGGCGCGTTTATTGCGCGCCATTATGGGTCGCTAACAACAATGTTCCAGCGAGTCCTTGCGGTCACGTTGGCTCAAGTTGTACGCAGTATTTCAGTTGTATTTCTACCGATCGCATTTCTTTCACTAATTGCATGGGCAACAGCAGGTAGCACAAATGGAAATACTTCTGATCCAGTTCGGGCCGCAGTCTGGCTCTGGTTGGGTGCGCATCATTTAGCTTTTAACTTAACTCTTTCCGAAGGTGCTGCAGCTGGTTGGTTAACTTACTTACCGCTAGGCGCTTTAGTATTTCCAATCTTGGCAATTCGCAGTGGTTTCAAACGCAGCATTGAGCGCTTAGATAACGATTATCAAAGTATCGCGCTAGCGCGAACGCTCTTCATTTCGTTATACGTAGGCATCACCGCCGCAATTGCTTTCTTTGTTACGACGGACGCGGTCAAGCCAGTTTGGTATTTAACGCCACTTGTCACAATTCCGATTGCCACACTTTCGGTTCTTAGTGCCGAACGCCGCAAAATCTCGTCACAGCCTATTTTCTTTGCCACTCGAATCATTGCCGCCTTCTTGGGTTTTGCATTCTTGGTTTTGGGCATCTCACTACTAGTTAATTTGGCAGTAGTTAAGGATTTAACTCAAGTACTTGAACCTGGAATTTTAGGCGGAGCGTTACTGCTGATTTTAAATGTGCTCTATCTACCAAATGCTGCAGTTGCAACTCTTGGTTATTTCGCCGGCGTTGGTTTCGGAATTGGTAACGGAACCATTATTTCACCGCTGTCATATCAAGTTCCGGAAATTCCAGCGCTGCCAATTTTAGGCGCTCTACCAACTGGCAAATTTCATTGGGCGCTAATTGCAGTTCTACTTTTTGTAGCAGCTGGTGTCGCGCTAACAAGTTGGACGCTAAATCAACGACCCGAAGTACTTTGGCAGACTTTTACTTTAGTTTTATTAGCAATTGCCTTCATTAGTTGGGCCGCAAGTGGATCTCTGATGACCGAGGCACTTAGCGCAGTTGGTGTTTCAATCTGGAAAGTCACGCTTGCTATTGGCGTGGAAATGGCTATTGGTATTGGTTTGGCGCGAGTTCTGCCGCGGTTAGATCGAGCCAGATGAAGAAAGTCGTAATTCTGGCCAGCGGGTCGGGCACTTTAGCTCGAGCAATCTTTGCCGCTGACAAGGGCTACGAAATCACAGCCCTGATTTGTGATCAGCCCGCTGCCAAAGTAATTGGTGTTGCAAATGAATTCGGGATCAAAGTTGAATTACTTGAATTAATCGGAGATCGAGCAAACTGGGATCAAGCGCTCTTTTCATTAGCCTCAAAATATCAACCAGATCTGATTGTCTGTGCTGGCTTTATGCGCATCTTGGCCCCGCAATTTGTGCAGAGCTTTAAAGTGATTAATAGTCACCCAGCCTTATTGCCACTTTTTCCAGGGGCACATGCCGTGCGTGATGCACTTGCAGCTGGGGCGAGCGAAACTGGCACAACTATTCATTGGGTTGATGAAGGTGTTGACACTGGCGAGATCATCGCGCAGGAACGCCTGGAGATCATGCCAACGGATACCGAGGAATCGTTACACGAACGCATTAAGATTATCGAACGCGGTCTCATTGTTGCGACCATTCCGCAGGTTCTAGCTGGGCTTAAGTAGAAGGCAGCAAGTAGATGAGCAATCGCAAACAAATTCGCCGAGCACTACTAAGTGTCTACGATAAAGATCGCTTACTTGAAATTGGTGCCGCTCTTAGCAAAGCTGGGGTAGAAATACTTTCAACTGGATCGACTGCGGCAAATTTGGCTTCCGCTGGCATTGCGGTTACTGAAGTTAGTGATTACACCGGCTTTCCCGAAATCATGGGCGGCCGGGTAAAAACTCTGCATCCGCGAGTGCACTCAGGCATCTTGGCTGATCAAAATAATCCGGATCATTTAGCGGCCATCGCAGAACTTGATATTGCCCCATTTGATTTAGTAATCATCAATCTCTATCCATTTGCCGCAACTATTGCTGCTGGCGCCACCTTTGCTGAAGCAATTGAGCAGATTGATATTGGCGGGCCATCAATGTTGCGTGGTGCGGCTAAGAATCATGGTTCAGTAGCCGTAATTAGTCAGACTTCACAATATGACCAGTTACTGGGTGCTTTAGCAGCTGGTGGCTTTACCAATGAAGAGCGTCAGCAGTTAGCTTTGGAAGTTTTTAGAACAACAGCTGAATACGATTTAACGATCGCAAATTGGTTAGGCCAACAAGGTACGCCTCCGAAGTTGCCGACTTGGTTTGGTGCTATTTACAAGCAAGAGAACACTTTGCGCTATGGCGAGAACCCACATCAAAGCGCGGTAATTTATAAATCAACTGGGCACGGAATCGTTGGCGCCAAACAACTCCACGGTAAAGAGATGTCCTTTAATAATTACACCGATGCTGATGCTGCATGGCGAGCAGCGCTAGATCACAGTGACCCAGCTGTTGCGATCATTAAGCATGCTAATCCTTGCGGTATTGCGACAGGTGCCAACATTTCAGCGGCCTACTTAAAGGCCCACGAGTGCGATCCAGTTTCAGCATTCGGGGGAGTGGTTGCAGCTAACCGCAAAGTTGATCTAGCAATGGCCGAACCACTTTCCAAGATATTCACCGAAGTTTTAATCGCACCCGCATTTGATGCTGATGCACTTGAAGTACTAATGAAGAAACCTTCGATTCGAATTCTGCAGTGTGACTTAACTGCGATTAATCCAGTCGAGCTGCGCCCAGTATCTGGTGGAGCGCTTTTGCAGGAAAGTGATTTGATTGATGCTCCCGGTGATAGCGCAGCTAATTGGGTGCAAGTCTCTGGAGATCCAGTAAGTGCGCAAACGCTAAAAGATTTAGAGTTTGCTTGGCGATCAGTTCGCGCCGTAAAGAGCAATGCCATCTTGCTCGCAAAAGATAGCGCTGCGGTTGGAATTGGAATGGGCCAAGTTAATCGCATTGATTCGGCGAAATTAGCGGTTGATCGGGCCGGTGATCGCGTGGCTGGCTCGGTTGCAGCAAGTGATGCTTTCTTCCCATTTGCTGATGGCTTGCAGATATTAATTGATGCTGGCGTTATCGCGGTGGCCCAACCTGGCGGCAGTGTGCGCGATGAAGAGGTAATCGCTGCCGCAAAAGCTGCCAATGTTGCAATGTTCTTCACTAGTACAAGACACTTCTCCCATGCATAAAGCGCGGATACTCGATGGCAAAGCTTTAGCCACAATTGTTAAAGCAGATCTGCGCACTCGCACCGAAGCTCTAAAAGTTCGCGGCATAACACCAGGTTTAGGCACGGTTCTAGTTGGCGATGATCCAGGTTCACATTCCTACGTTTCCGGCAAACATCGCGATTGCCAAGAAGTTGGCATTAATTCAATTCGCGTTGATCTACCCGCATCTGCAACGCAAGCAGATGTTATGGCCGCAATCAAAGAATTAAATTCGGCAAAAGAGTGCACTGGTTACATCGTGCAATTGCCAATGCCAAACGGTATTAATGCCCAAGTGATTCTCGAAGCAATTGATCCAGCCAAAGATGCCGACGGATTACACCCAATGAACCTTGGCCGACTAGTTAGTGGATATGCAGCACCGCTGCCGTGCACGCCTCGCGGTATCGTCGCGTTGTTGCGTCATTACGAAGTTACCATAGCTGGGGCTGAAGTTTGTGTAATCGGTCGTGGCTTAACAGTAGGTCGCCCACTTGGATTATTGCTAACGCGCAAAGAAGAAAATGCCACAGTTACTTTGACGCATACTGGTACTAAAGATTTAGCTAAACATGTTAAGCAAGCTGACATTGTGGTTGCGGCAATTGGAAAAGCACATTTCTTAACTGCCCAAATGATTAAACCAGGTGCCACTGTTCTAGATGTCGGAATTTCCCGAACTGAGGCTGGCTTGCTGGGCGATGTTCACCCCGATGTATTTGAAGTTGCCGCAAACGTTGCCCCAATGCCTGGTGGCGTTGGGCCAATGACCCGTGCGATGCTGCTTACCAATGTGGTTGAGGCATGCGAGTAATTTCCTATTCCTCTTACGCATTAGTCGCTGCTGGCGTGGTTGCCGGCGCCCTCGGATTAGTGCGAACTGGATCACTTTTAATTGCAGTGGGTACCGGCTTTTTTGCCATTTCGCAGCGTGGGCAACGCAAAATTGAACTCTATCTACCACTAGCTATTTCGATCAGCCTCTTTGTGCTGGCGTTAGCACTTCCGCGTGGGCGATAGGATTTACCTCGACCTCAAGATATTTCTTACATTCAGGAGAACTGCAAATGGGTAGCAAAGTCACAGTAGTAGGCGCCGGATTCTATGGTTCGACCACCGCAATGCGCCTAGCTGAATACAACATTTTCGACACTGTAGTTCTCACCGATATTCTCGAAGGCAAGCCAGAAGGTTTGGCGCTAGATATGAACCAATCTCGTTCAATCGAAGGTTTCGAAACAAAAATTATTGGCGCAACCACAACGGCTGATGGTGCGGGCTATGAAGCAACTGCAAACTCAGATGTAGTTGTTATTACAGCTGGTTTACCACGCAAGCCAGGCATGAGCCGTATGGATCTAATTGATGTTAACGCTGGCATCGTTCGGGGCGTTGCTGAAAACATTGCCAAGCATTCACCAAATGCGGTAATCATCGTGGTTTCAAATCCATTAGATGAAATGACTGCACTTGCTCAACTAGCAACAGGTTTTCCAAAGCACCGAGTTATCGGTCAAGCCGGCATGTTAGATACTGCTCGCTTTACTGACAACGTTGCCGAAAAGCTAGGCGTTAAAGTCTCCTCAGTTAAGACACTGACTCTCGGCTCACATGGTGACACCATGGTTCCAGTTCCAAGTCGTTGCACAGTAGATGGCAAGCCTCTTAGCGATTTACTTTCCCAAGCAGATATCGATGCCTTAGTTGATCGCACACGTAATGGTGGCGCTGAAGTTGTTGCGCTGCTAAAGACTGGTTCTGCTTACTACGCACCATCTGCTGCAGCCGCTCGTATGGCAAAAGCAGTCATCGAAGATTCAGGTGCGGTAATGCCAGTGTGTGCATGGGTTGATGGCGAATACGGAATTTCTGGGGTTTATCTAGGCGTTGAAGCCGAGATCGGTCGCACCGGTATTAAGAAAGTTGTCGAAAGTAATTTAACTGAATCTGAAATTGCGGCCCTAAAGGTTGCAGCTGAAGCTGTTCGCGCAAAACAAGCCGATGTTCAAACTCTTTAAGGAGTCGC
>JBEINS010000189.1:0-1930 GCA_040377985.1 Candidatus Planktophila sp.
CAGCGTTGATGGGCATTTCAAATCAAGAGGGTCATTTAATTTTGGCCACTGGCAATAAGTCAGAGCTCGCAGTTGGTTATTCAACTTTGTATGGCGATGCTGTTGGTGGCTTTGCCCCGATTAAAGATATTTACAAAACCGATGTTTGGGCACTTGCCAAGTGGCGAAATGCAAAGGCGATTGCCGATGGTGAAGTGCCACCGATTCCAGAAAATTCAATAAGCAAAGAACCAAGTGCCGAACTGCGCCCGGATCAAAAAGATTCTGATTCGCTGCCAGATTATGAATTACTTGATCAAATTCTGTGGCGCTATGTTGATGAAGATCAGGGGATTGCCGCAATCATTGCAGCTGGCTTTGATGCGACCACCGTTGCTCGCGTAATCGGCATGGTTGATACGGCTGAATATAAGCGCCGCCAATATCCGCCAGGGGCCAAGGTTTCGGCTCGTGCTTTCGGTAAAGATCGCCGCCTACCTATTACTTCACGCTGGCGTGAGGGCTTATAGCCCCGGTTTTGTAACACAGCCGTAACGCAGGCTTGGCAAGATGTGGCCATGCCTAATTCCGCAAGCTCTACTTCTCCTGAGCGCAGCAAGCAAGAAGAGTTCGTTCTTCGCACAATCGAAGAACGCAATATTCGATTCATCCGGTTGTGGTTTACCGATGTTCTAGGTTTCCTAAAATCAGTTGCAATTGCACCTGCTGAATTAGAAAATGCTTTCGACGAAGGTATTGGGTTTGATGGTTCAGCTATTGAAGGCTTTGCTCGCGTAACTGAATCAGACATGTTGGCCCGACCAGATTCAGCGACATTTTCTATCTTGCCTTGGCGTACTGAAGCTCCAGGGGCAGCGCGTATGTATTGCGATATTGCAATGCCTGATGGTTCGGCATCAATGACTGATCCGCGCAATGTTTTGCGTCGCACCTTGAATAAGGCCGCTGACATGGGTTACACCTGTTACACCCACCCCGAAATTGAATTCTTCTTATTTAAGAATCAGCCAGTTGCTGGTGAAGCACCAGTGCCTGTTGATGCTGGTGGCTACTTCGATCACACGCCATCAATTGTTGGACATGATTTCCGCCGCCAAGCAATCACGATGTTAGAGGCAATGGGCATTAGCGTTGAGTTCTCGCATCACGAAGGCGCACCTGGCCAACAAGAGATCGATCTTCGTTATGCCGATGCGTTAAGTACTGCCGATAACATCATGACTTTCCGTCATGTGATTAAGGAAGTTGCACTAGAACAAGGATTCCACGCTAGTTTCATGCCAAAGCCATTTACTGAGAACCCAGGTAGCGGAATGCATACTCACGTTTCACTTTTCAAAGGTGAAGAGAATGCTTTCTTTGATCCAACTGCAGAACTAAATCTTTCTAAAGTTGGTCGCTCATTTATCGCTGGCCTGTTAAAGCATGCACCTGAAATAACTTTGATTACGAATCAGTGGGTCAACTCTTATAAGCGTTTACATGGTGGCGGCGAAGCACCAGCTGTTGCTAACTGGGGACCAAGTGCGCGTGGTTCGTTAGTTCGGGTGCCGATGTATAAACCAAAGAAAGAGAACTCAACTCGCATTGAATTTCGCTCACCGGATTCTTCCTGTAATCCATATTTGGCATATGCCGTAATGCTCGCAGCAGGCCTAAAGGGAGTTGAAGAAGGCTATGTATTGGCACCTGCTGATTCAACCGATGTGCGCCCACTACCAAGTAATTTAAATGAAGCGATTATTGAGATGGAGAAATCTGAACTAGTTCGCGAAACTCTGGGCGCTGATGTTTTTGAATTCGTGCTTCGAAATAAGCGCGCTGAGTGGCAAGAATATCTCCTCCAAGTGACCGCATTCGAACTCGATCTCTACCTGACAGTTATTTAAAATCTTAGGAGACTTTATAAATTCTAAATAAGTCTTGGTCC
>JBEINS010000096.1:0-4404 GCA_040377985.1 Candidatus Planktophila sp.
TAACAATTGTTTGCGGTGATTCACATACTTCAACCCATGGTGCTTTTGGCGCGCTTGCTTTTGGTATTGGTACCAGCGAAGTCGAGCATGTGCTGGCAACTCAAACGCTGCCGCTGCAACGACCAAAGACCATGGCCATAAATGTCAACGGAAAATTAAAGCCTGGCGTAACTAGCAAGGACATCATCTTGGCCATCATCGCCAAGATTGGTACCGGCGGCGGTCCAGGTTATGTAATTGAATATCGCGGTGAAGCTATTCGCGAACTTTCAATGGAAGCGCGTATGACAGTTTGCAACATGTCTATCGAAGCTGGTGCTCGTGCAGGTTTAATCGCACCAGATGAAACAACTTTTGCTTACATCAAGGGCAAACCACATGCTCCTGAAGATTTCGATGCCGCAGTTTCGTATTGGAAAACTCTATATACCGATGCTGATGCTAAGTACGATGTTGAAGTTGATCTAGATGCCGATGATCTTGAGCCATTTGTAACTTGGGGGACTAACCCAGGTCAAGGCATCTTCTTAAACGCGAATGTTCCGAATCCAGCCGATATCGCAGATGCCGAAGAACGTGGCGCAGCCGAGCGGGCCCTGGTTTATATGGGTTTAACAGCAGGTCAACCAATGAAGAGCGTGGCTATCGACACTGTGTTCTTGGGGTCTTGCACAAATGGTCGCATTGAAGATTTACGTGCAGCCGCTGAAATTCTCAAAGGCAAAAAGATTTCAACTTCACTTCGCATGTTAGTTGTGCCTGGTAGTGCTCGCGTTCGTCTGCAAGCAGAGGCAGAAGGCCTAGATAAAGTATTTATTGATTCTGGTGCGGAATGGCGAAACGCTGGTTGCTCAATGTGTCTGGGTATGAATCCAGATCAATTGAAACCAGAAGAGCGTTCAGCTTCTACCTCGAACCGTAACTTCGAAGGGCGTCAAGGCAAGGGTGGTCGCACCCACTTGGTAAGCCCGTTAGTTGCAGCAGCCACCGCGCTTCGCGGAACTCTTTCATCACCTGCAGATCTGTAAGGAGAATAGACATGGAAAAATTTGTAAGTCACGTCGGTACTGGTGTTCCGCTACGTCGTAGCAATGTTGATACCGATCAGATCATTCCTGCCGTCTACTTAAAGCGCGTTACTCGTAGCGGTTTCGAAGATGGTCTCTTTGCCGCTTGGCGTAGCGATCCAGATTTCGTCTTGAATCAACCTGAATTTAAGAACGGCACTGTATTAGTTGCTGGTGCTGATTTCGGCACTGGTTCATCTCGCGAGCATGCTGTCTGGGCGCTACAGAACTATGGTTTCAAAGTTGTGATCTCTTCACGCTTCGCCGATATTTTCCGAGGCAATTCGCAAAAAGGTGGTTTGCTGACAATTCTGCTTAGCCAAAGCGAGGTCGAAGATCTTTGGGTGGCGATTGAAGCTAATCCAGCCCTGGCAATCACGGTTAACTTAGAAGCAAAGACTGTCTCCTATGGTGAGCAAGTAATCGCGTTTGAAATCGATGATTATGTGCGTTGGCGCTTAATGGAAGGTCTCGATGACATCGGTTTAACGCTGGGAAATAGCGATTCCATCGACACTTTTGAAGCCAAGCGTGCTGCTCACAAACCAAAGACGTTGCCAATTCGCGCTTAAAAGGGGCTAATTATGCTGGTTTTGACGCTCATTCGGCATGGGGTGACAGAGTTCTAGTAAAACTCTAAAGTTCTAATACAGAGTTTTTTACGCATAATTAGTGGGTTTTTCGCGCATTTTAAGAAAAATAATTCTCGCGACACGCCCTCATTTATGTTGGACTCACCCCATTGTTCTGCGTAACTTTGCGAGTGCGTTAGGCAATTGCTTAACTTTTAGCGTAAATAAGGGGATTTTAAATGAATAAGGCACAATTCATTGCCGCGTTGGCCCCACACTTCAACGGCAGCAAGAAAGAAGCTTCACACGCAGTAGACATTATTTTTGACACAATCGTTCGCAACATGGTTGCTGGCGAAGACGTCATGATCAATGACTTCGGCAAGTTCAAGAAGGTTGATCGCAAGGCACGTATGGGTCGTAACCCATTTACTGGCGAGACAATCAAGATCAAAGCAATGAAGAAGCCTCGCTTCTTACCTGCAAAGGGTCTTAAGGATGCAATCTCAGGCGAGCGCAAGCTAGGACCAGCTCCAAAGCCAGTCGTAGTTGTAGCAAAGCCAGTTGCAAAGCCAGCAGCGAAGAAGGCTGTTAAGAAGGCTCCTGCAAAGAAGAAGGCTGCAGCTAAGAAGCCAGCAGCTAAGAAGAAGGTTGCTAAGAAGGCTCCTGCAAAGAAGAAGCCAGTAGCAAAGAAGAAAAAGAAGTAATTTAAAAATAAATTAGCGGGGCTGCCTTTCGAGGTAGCCCCGTTTTTTATTCCTTTTTAAACTAAGATAAGACCTATGGAAAGTGCGCCACTGAATATTTCGTACGCGCCACCCAAAGGTAAGCCACTTGGCAACAACGCATCGTTTGCGATTGCAAGTCGCCTGGTAATTCCACTAATCAATTTAGTTTCAAAACACAATTGGCAAGGCGCGCACAATATTCCCAAAACTGGTCCAGTAATTGTCTGTTGCAATCACATCTCTTATTTTGACCCGTTAGTTTTTGCGCATTTTCTCTACAAGAATGGCCGTGCCCCAAGATTTTTAGGCAAAGCCTCTGTGTTTAGAGTTCCGATAGTTGGATTCGTTTTACGCAAAGCCGGGCAAGTACCTGTCGAACGTGAAACTAAAGATGCTGGAGCTGCACTTATTCATGCCAAAGCTTTTCTGCAAGCAGGTCACATGCTCGGTGTTTATCCTGAAGGCACGTTAACTCGTGATGCTAATTATTGGCCGATGGTTGCTAAAACCGGACTAGCCCGATTAGCGGTAATGACTCAAGCGCCAGTTATTCCGGTGGCGCAATGGGGAGCTCAAGAAGTACTGCCTGCCTATAGTAAGAAAATCAAACTCTTTCCACGCACGAAATTACAGGTAAAGGCTGGAGCACCGCTAGATTTTAGTAAGTGGTACGGCATGGAAGGGGATCCTGAAGCGATGGTTGAAGCTACTGAATATGCGATGGCGGCTATAACTTCGATCCTAGAAGAGCTGCGTGGCGAAAAGCGCCCTGCTGATATTTTTGATCCACATAATTCTGCGCTACCTCGCACCGGTAACTTTAAGAAGAAGAGCAAGTAATGGCGAAGATTACGGTTTTAGGCGCAGGCGCATGGGGCAGCACCATGGCTCAGGTACTAGTCGATGGCGCTAATGATGTCTTGATCTGGGGGCGCCGCGAAGAAGTTGTAGCTGAAATCAACACTGCGCATACCAATACAAAATATTTAGGTAGCCAAGTTTTACCTGAATCACTAAAGGCGACGAGTGATATCAATGAAGCATTTGCACACTCGAAATATATTGTCTTGGCAATTCCTGCGCAAAATTTGCGCGAGAAGTTAATTGAATTGAAGCCGTTGTTCAAAGGCGATGAAGTAATTATCAGTACTTTAAAAGGTATCGAGATCTCGACTCAAATGCGCATGAGTGAGATCATTGAAGAGATTTTGCCCAATCGTAAAATTGCAGTGATTACTGGGCCGAACTTGGCTGATGAATTAATCTTGCGTCAACCAGCAGCAGCTGTTGTTGCTTCTCAATCAATCGAACTTGCAAAAGAGTTACAAGAAATATTTAAAGCCAAGTATTATCGCGTCTACACATCTACCGATGTGATGGGTTGTGAATTAGCTGGTGCGGTCAAGAATGTAATTGCACTAGCTGTTGGTATCGCAATCGGATTAGGTCTGGGAGAAAATACCCAAGCCATGATTATTACTAGAGGGCTAAACGAAGTTGGACGACTCTGTGCTGCGCATGGGTCAGAACCTTTAACTGCAGCCGGTCTTGCTGGCATGGGCGACTTAGTAGCAACTTGTGGTTCACCTCTTTCGCGTAACCGCACCTTTGGTGAAGCAATTGGTCGCGGTGGTAGCTATGAAGATGCTCGCAAACATTTCTCTCGCACAGTCGAAGGTGTTTCTTCAGCGAGCGCTGTCATTGAAGTTGCTCACCGAGTAGGCGTTGAAGTGCCAATCATTGAAGCGGTAGCCGACTTAATTAAGGGTCGCCTGAGCCCTCTAGAGGCCATGGATCGCTTAATGAAGATAAGCACTGATTCAGAAAACTTCATTAAATGAGTAAAGAGACGATAGCGATCGTATTTGGCGGCCGCAGTTCTGAGCACGAAATCTCCTGCCTGTCTGCCGGGGGAGTCTTAAGTGCAATTGACCGCAATAAATATGATGTTGTTCTGATTGGCATTACCAAGGATGGCAAGTGGGTTTTAGTTCCAGAAACCCAACAGCTGAGCATCGTTGACGGAAAGTTGCCGGA